>NZ_JAGQBK010000030.1:0-12853 GCF_024345595.1 Synechococcus lacustris Maggiore-St4-Slac
ATCACTGTGGCCCCAAGGGCGACTGCGGCAATTGGCACATCAATACCTGCGGTGTGATCGGAATAACCCACCGCCACGCCAAAAGCTTGGCCAATTGTTTGCATAGCGCGCAGATTCACCTCAGCCATTGGGGCTGGATATTCCGTGGTGCAATGCAGCACAGTGATCTGAGCTCGTTTAGTGCCAGCAGTTTCCAACACCGAAATAGCCACTTCGATTTCCCCCAGATTAGCCATACCCGTGGAAAGAATTAGGGGCTTGCCCATCTCACCTATGCGGCGCAGATAGGGAAGATTAGTAATTTCACCGGAGGGAATTTTAAGGCGCTTAAGATTCAGTGTATTCAGCAGATCAATACTCGGATCATCAAAGGCTGTGGAGAGGAACTCAATGCCAGAATTATGGCAATGGCTAATCAGTTGTTGGTGTTGATCAGGAGCGAGCTCTAGGCGCTGTAGCATCTCCTGCTGATTTTCAGCATTGTCAGTTGTTTGTTGCTGATAGTTGGCTTTGCCGGCTTTAGTTGTAGCGAGCTTATCGGCCTTAAAGGTCTGGAACTTCACCACATCAGCTCCTGCCTCTGCAGCGGCCTCAATCAGCTGCTTGGCAAGCTGCATATCACCATTGTGATTTACTCCGGCTTCAGCGATTACAAGAGTGGCCATCCCATAACCCGCTTTCCAGCACTAATTACGCTATTTGGTGGTATGTCTAAGCCTTCTCTCAACATTGCTCCACTCCCCACAAAACTCCCATTGCCGATCTTGGCTCCACCATTAATTAGAGCCCCAGTACTAACATGGCAGTGATCACCTATCACAACATCATGCTCAATCAATGCAGCGCTATTGATAATACAATGAATGCCCACTTCTGCTGCCGCATTCACAATTACCCCGTGCCCAACTGTTGTTCCGGATCCCACCTTGGCATGGCGTGAAACAATTGCATGGGGGGAGATAATTGTTGGGCTAGTAAAATTAAGTTGTTCCAAGCTTTTTGCAAGCGACAAACGTCGGGATGCCGCACCAATTTGGCCAACAGCTAACAATGCATGTCCGCAGCTCTCACGCAACTTGGTCAGATCAGCGTCGCTGCCAATCACCCTACAACCCAAAATCAAGCTGCCTACCTGTTCAGGGTGGCCAATTAAACCTATCAACTTCCATCTG
Source organism: Synechococcus lacustris Maggiore-St4-Slac (assembly GCF_024345595.1). Lineage (NCBI taxonomy): Bacteria > Bacillati > Cyanobacteriota > Cyanophyceae > Synechococcales > Synechococcaceae > Synechococcus > Synechococcus lacustris. The sequence continues at coordinate 1,173 of NZ_JAGQBK010000030.1, forward strand.
CCTGTTGATTCCACCAGGTCAATCAAAGAGCGAGCATGGCCACCACATCCGATGAGCAGGAGGTCAGTCATTGCACCTCAAGGCCAAAGATGCATGATCCCATTAATCCCGACCCTCCAGCAGCTGTGGGCTACTGGGCAGGTTAAGCAGCCTTGCCGCTTGATCCTCCGCCACGGCTAACGGACCGCGGGGCGCATCGGCATACATGGGCAGCAGGTGCAGGGACTGCCACACGGGCCTAAGCAAAATGCCGCCGGCATGGGCCACTTCAAGCAAGCTCTGGCGCTGGGCTTGCGCCTCTGCCGGATCAGCAGCCGTGAAGCGCAGGCTCACCAGCCAGTGGTTGCTGCGGCAGCCTTGGGGTTCGGACACCAGTTCCACTCCCTCCACCCCAGCAAAGGCTTGGGCGTAGCGCTCAGCCAGCTGGCGCTTGGCCTCTAGGCGACGGCTGAGGTCTTCCAGTTGTGCCACGCCTAGGGCGGCATTGAGGTTGGGCAGGCGGTCGTTCCAGGCCACTTCGTCGTGCTCAAAGGCCCAAGGGTGGGGAAGCTTGGCGGTGGTGGAGAGGTGTCGGGCCCGTTGGGCCAGCTGAGCATCATGGGTGAGCAGGGCGCCGCCTCCACCGGTGCTAATCAACTTGTTGCCGTTAAAGCTGAGGGTGCCGATTGCACCAAACAGTCCGCAGTGGCTGGCCTTGCCAGCATGGTCACGCCAACTGCCAAGGGCTTCCGCGGCATCCTCAACTACCGGCAAACCCCAGGCTTCGGCAACAGTCAAAAGGCCCGGCAGGTCGGCTGGATGGCCAAACACATGCACCGGTAGCAAGGCAGCGAGGCGGCGACCTGTCTCACGGTTGAAAAGGCCGGCTGGAGTGCGCTCTGCTATCCGCTCCAATCGTTCAGTTAGAGCTTCGGGGCAGAGGCCCAAGGTGATCGCATTTATATCGACAAAATGGGGCACGGCCCCCAAATGGGCGCCGGCATTAGCCGTGGCCACAAAGCTCAGCGGCGGCAGCAACACCTCATCGCCGGGACCCACACCGAGCAGATGCAACGCCAGCCGCAAGGCCACGGTGCCATTGGTAACCGCCACCGCATGGCTTGCACCGGTGACGGCGCAGAGCTCCTGCTCAAAGCGGCTCACCCACTGGCCAGCGGTGCTAACCCAGCCGGTATCGAGGCAATCCTTTACGTAGGCCCAAGCCTGGGTGCCGCTGAAATCCGGCTCATGCAAGACGATCGGCTTTGATGTGGAGCTACTCCCCAGCACCTGCTGAAGAACCTGGAGAATCTCTGCTGTCTCAGCTGTTCTGGTCATACCGCGTAGCTGCCAGGCCGATAACGGGCCAGGTTGGCAGGATCGCTGAACCATTCCGCCGTGAGTGCTAGCCCATGCCGGAAGCCGTCAAGGCCGCCGTAGGCGGGCTGCCAGCCAGTAAGTTCGCGCAGGCGGCTGTTGTCACCAAATAGGCGATTCACCTCGGAACCTTCAGGTCTCAAGCGCTGTTCATCAGTTCTGATTGTTAGCTCCACGTTCATAACCTCGGCGATCAGTGCTGCCGTAGCACCAATCGAGATCTCAAAGTTGCTGGCGGCATTGATCACCTGGCCTAGGGCAGCATCACTATTGGCTACAGCCAAGAAAGCCGCACAGGTGTCTGCCACAAAATTAAAATCCCGGGTGGGTGAAAGGGCCCCCAGCTTGATTTCCCGCAGCCCACTAGCAATCTGGCTAATGATCGTGGGGATAACTGCCCGAGCACTTTGCCGGGGTCCATAGGTGTTAAAGGGTCGTAATACTGCTACCGGTGTTTCAAAACTACGCCAGTAACTCAGAGCGATCTGATCAGCGCCTATTTTACTGGCGGCATAAGGCGACTGGCCAACCAGTGGATGCTCCTCAGTAATCGGCACGAACTGGGCTGTGCCGTAGGTTTCTGAAGTGGAAGTGTGCACAATCCTTTGTACACCAAGATCCCTTGCGGCCTGCACCACGTTCAAGGTGCCATGGATATTTGTATCTATATAACTGGCTGGGGCCACATAGCTATAGGGAATTGCAATCAGGGCCGCCAGGTGGAAAACCTGTTCGCAGCCACGCATTGCCTCACGCACGCAGAGAGGATCGCGAATATCACCCAGCACAACCTCAATCTGGGCCTTTCTGGCCTCAGGGAGTGTGTCCAGCCAGCCCCAACTACCATTGGAGTTGTATAGGCAGAAAGCCTTTACTTCATGACCTTGGCTGATCAGCAATTCGACTAGGTGTGAGCCGATGAAGCCGTCGGCGCCGGTGACCAATACAGGCTTATTATCTGCGCTCACAACGTCCATCCGTCATCAACAATAAGATTTTTGCCATTAATTGCTGATGCAGCAGGCGAAAGGAGAAAAATAAATACAGCTGCATCCATTACTACTGTAGTAGGCTGCCAATCAAGGGGTGTATCCATATCAGTAGAAGCCGATTCTCTGGTTAAATTTCTAAACAATCTGGACCCAACCCTTTTAGCAATATTCCAAACTCCAAGGTCTGCTAGTCCTGCCCAGGCAGGCTGAGATGCCGTCTGCTGATGCTGCCAATAACCAGATATTAGCACTAATAAAGGTAGAGAAAATTCAGCGGCTTTATTGCTTGCTGAGAGCTTTATTATTTTAAATGGGCTTCTTCATAATATTCAGGTCGGCTAACATCCAGCCAATATTCATGTATTGGACATCCAGCCACTCAATGACCGGCAGGATGGGAAGCCAGCAGCGGAGTTGGCATATCAGTAAAATTTTGGCTTGATAATAAAGGCAGGAGCACTGTATCGTAAACATATACTCCATCATTATCTAGCTGCCGATAGGTCGGTTTCTCTTTTAAGTTTGCTGGCTCTGCCGTCGTTTATTTCATCCGCTTCAAAAGGACCAGTGATCTTATGCTTTAGTGCGCAGATGATGGCTTGGGCTTGTTTCTTATGATGATATGCAAGTAAATGGTTGGGATTGAGCCGCGTAAGCACTTCACAGTTCGCCACCAAAAAAAGTGCCGACAAGATGTTAGGAAATTGCTACAATGATTCAATTATAATGAGATCCTGGCTCTAGATTGGATGGCTAATGCTTGGGTCACACCCTGAGCTATCCTGGAAAAAGTTGACAATATGTTCATTTGTTCGGATAACTCAAGAGTAGGATTGGTTAAAGCCACTATTATTGTACTACCGTAAATAGATTTTTAGCATTGGAGAATCGCACACGGACAGCATCTACTTGGGGCAATGTTCAGTATGGTTCCGGCAGGTGCTTGCCATGCCCCCCCCCTCGGAATAATCACCACGGTATTTTGCAGCTGTAGCGGCGCCAAAAGTTCATTAAGTAGCAAGAGCCCCACAATGCGATCTAACTAATAACAAATCTATCACCGGAATCTCTCGTAGTACATCTCAGCGCATCATCGCCATTATCGCTTCTTGTTTCATGTAACTGTATACAAACCGAAACTGGAGATTCATCAGACGATCAATTGGAACGTCAAGCCTTTCACCATGCAACTGGTCTCGGTGGATGGCGCAATCGGCGACCGTGCTCAGCAAGCGCTGCTTCTTATCCAACACAAGGGTGATCTGGTCAGAGACATGCTCAATGATGCGTATGGCTTAATGCACCGTAGCGGGTGGCGTCAGCTGGAAAAAATGGAGATTAATTATCACAGGGAATAACCGGCTATAGAGTAATAAATCAGAAACGCTTCCAGCTGTTTATTGATGGAGCATAGCTGATCAGTCTGCTTACTCAAAAATGCTTCACACTGACGGAACAGGCCAGGCTTAAACTTTTGATCCAGATCATCATCCAGTTCAATTGGTTGTGCTTGCACTGAGGCCAATGGAATAACCTGCAGCGATTCCATTGGACTCAGCAAGTAACGGTTGTGACGGGTGAGCAGTTCCACTCCCCAGCGTCCTGGTGCTTCCCAGTCGGCATGATATGCAAAGGGTATTCCGCGATCACTAAATCCCGAGCCATGGAAGCGGGCGGAGGCTGGGTGCCATTTTAGACTGCCACTATACCATGCATGCCATTGCCCAGCTGCTGGCAAGCCAATGAAGTCAAAGGCCAGGTCGATCACGTGGGTGGAGTTAGCTAGCAGCCAGTGCTCTTTCACTCCAGGGGCTGTCTGCAGATCCCTGAGAAGGTGACTCCATTCTGTGAATTCAAAGACTGCACTGGTGATGCCACCATCAGTTAATACCAAATCGCGCAGCTTTCGTACGGAGGCGTAAAAGCGGCGGTTATATGCAATCCAGACCTGGGCTCCCTTGGCTTCGGAAGTGTTATAAAGCCCCTGGAGCTCTGAAAGGGTGAGTGCTCCTGGTTTTTCCAGAAGGATCCGTCGGCAGCCCGCGGATATCAACTGCTGAGCGGCGGTTGCAAGCTGCTCCACGCCAACGGCTACAACCGCTTGATCAGGAGCGGGCATTGCTGTCAGTGCAGTCTCCAGGCCTCCGGCCTTTACAGAGATTCCAGTGGCCTGTTGAAAAGCCACCGCCGAGGAGCTGCTGCGCCCGATAACTCTGAAGGGAACGGACATTGCCTGAAGCACGTTGGCATAGTCCTGGGCCATGGGCCCAGCACCGATCAGCCAGAGAGATGGAGGCATTGAAGTCATGTAATTGGTACGGCCAAGTCTTGCCTTGCATGAGATTGGTTCCAGTGCTGCAGCAAGGCATCCAGAAAGGGGCGGTGTTGTGCAGCCGATTCAGCCAGACTGGGTAGTTTGCTCTGTCCAGTGTCAAGTATCTGCTCTACCAAGGGAGCTGTGAGGATGCTTTGAAAGCTGGGCTGGCCATAGATTTGCTGACCCGATGGCCCGTTGGCTACGCCGGCCTCCTCATCGATCGTCCAGAGCCCATGTGTAGTTTCAACCTCAATTCTCGGCGGAGCATCTACTTGGCTGCAGGTGAGCTCTAGAACAGTTGCATCATGAAAGGTAACAATCAATGTGCCAAAAACCTCCTGATAGCCCATCCGCTTGCTGGCACGCCAGTTTTCAAGTCCTTGAGCATTGACTGCTTCAACTCTGGCGCCGCTCCACCAACTAACTAGATCGATGTAGTGAATGGCATTGCATGCAAGACCCCAGTTGCCGCCACTTACGCGAACCTGTAACAGAGAAAGAGTGCCACAGATGCTTGACATCTGCTTTTTTATCTCGTTGTGCCATGCCATGATCCTCATTGGTGTATTAATCCATACGCTTAGGTTGCTTTTCAAAAGCCTTACAATTTGATTTACATGCTGGGTGCTCTGCCCCAGAACCTTCTCTAGGATCCAAGCGTTCACTTCATATTGAGAAGTGATGGTGGCCACCACATCGGCACGGCAATGGGCAGGAGTAGTGACAATACATAGATCAACTGGATCTTTACTTTCAGAAATTGAATTGAGGAACTGAAATGAATGGGGAGATGGTTCCACCTCTGCAAGCCTTTCTTTAGCGATTCCAAGAGATTGATCCGACGGGTCAACCACAGTGATACTTAAATGCCTCTTAATCCCTGCCAAGCCCTGAAGGTAGCGGGAGCCGAGTTGGCCGGCTCCGATTAGGTAAATTCGGTCATGTGAAAACATTAGGCTTGCCAGCTTTGTTTAATTGAATCAAAACATTTTTTCAGCCCTTCGTCATCAATGTAAACCCCCTGCTTACGTAAGAGCTGAAGGGGATCCTCAGCTAAAGTTGGGATTAAACGTGAAAAGACACGCTTAAGTTTTCCAACGACCCTTGGCTTAATCGATCGGAGCCAGGCCATACTGCCTGGTTCTCGCGAGTAACTGGCTACGTAGACATCAAAAACAATTTCTAACTCCTTACAATCCACATCTGAACCACAAGCTCCTGCTAAAGACTCTAGAAAATCATTCTTCTGAGAGCTGGTTGCGGGATTTCTCCACCAAGCTGCAAAACTCTTAGATGGATCAAGGTAGGGGTCACCCGTATTGCGGGTAGGTGGCGCCTCATCAGAGCGCAGCCAATATAGAATCGGCAAAACCTCTGACTTTCCAGCTGCACAGATCACAGTTTCCAACTGGATTTCTTCTATCGAAAAAACATTGTATTGTCTAACTAAAGAAAGATTTATGGCTCGCTTCCAAACAGGCGTGCGAGTTACTGAATAACAGTGTGCTGGTACATACTGGGCCCAATGAATTGCAAGACGCTGCATTGGAGAATCATCGGTAAGTTTAAGGCCCTTTAAACGAGGGTAAGCTGTATTAAATACCAACTGATCACTCTTCCTATCAAATCCAAGGGCACGCCCCATGCAAGAAGCATGAGAAGGATGAACCTGAAGAAAATCAATGCAATCCTGCAGGGCTGATGGTACAAAATATTCATCATCTCCAACCATGCAGGCATATGGTGTTGAAATTAGACCTGCTGCTGTTTCTAAACGTTCCACAATAAACCTAGGATTATGAAAGTAGGCCACGTTTGCAAAGCCTGAAAAATCAATATCGCTAGCTTCAGGAGATCCATCCATATATATAATTTCAAATGGCTGCCGAGCCCAGAACTCAACACTACGCTTTAAGTATGATTCGCGCTTGTAGGTAGGGCAAACGAGGGTAAGCAAGTTCAGTGGCATTAATGATTTCATTGAAGCAGAATAAAGAAGATATTAAAGGTGGTCTACATCCCCAACAGGGCTGGGAAAATAGCCTGTGCGATCGTTGCGGTGTTACCTAACAACCCCAGCGCCTCTTTCCAACCCATACTACTGCGCCACGACTTCCTAGCTGCTTTCACCCAATCTGCATCCTTCAGATCAGAGGGCAAAAGATTAAGAGATTCGAGTGGAGAAACAACTCCATCAGCAGCATCTATAATCTTTGCCAGGCCAACGGGTGTGAGTTTGACGTGATCACGGCGTAACGTGTCGCCGGAGTTCAAGCGCAGACGTGCCATCTTGCGCTCCAGCCAAATGCGCAATGCGGCATCATGAAGTGGAATGAAAAAATAGGCTTCATCATGCACCACCTCGGAATCCTTGAGTAAGTTTATTAATGCCATAACACCTTCTTTGTTGTTTATGGCAGGCCGACGTAATGCAAGATCTGTTAGGTACGCATGTGCTCGAGTTATTGGGATATTGAGATGTTCGGCAAAATTTTCAGCACGAGCTCCTAGCAAACCTGAATCCACTGCGGCGCCAAGAATTGTGAGTTCTAATTCTCTTTTAGTGCTGCTACCAAAAGGCTGAGCGGTGAGTTTCAACCAGACTGAGTTACCAAAAGATGCTGCTGGCACTGTCATGAGAACTGATTTATTACTTTTGAATACTGGGAATTATTTATTACGATTTAATCAACCAGGTGGATACAAAACATATCATCAAATCTAGTTGAGCGGTAAAATCTAATAATACTTTCCGAACGATATAGTAAATGCAATTAACACATCCTTCGATGCAGGGATTTAAGCAACCTTCTTTAAATACCCATCCGGCGCCACGCTAATCAACAGCTTGTTGTCGATATCCTTATCGATCTCAAACTCGGGATGGCTCTTCAGCCATTCATGAACGGCTGTTTTGGGGTTGTTGCCAACATCCCAGGGGCGATCAGGAAAGGATCCGGCGGTTAGGTCTTCAATGGCAGTGTCGAACACAATGCAGTAGCTGCCGACGGACACAAGATCGGCATAAGCATTCAGTTCGGCAAGCACGTGCTCATGGGTGTGGTTGGAATCCAAGGACACCAGCACCCGATCGACGCCATCGGCATGGCTACGAACCTGCTGAATGATCTCGGGGTCGATCGAGGATCCTTCAATCAGTTCCATCTTGAAGCGCAGGGGATGTTCGTCGAGGGCTTTGCGGTTGTGGGGGCGGATATCAATATCAACACCAACTACTTTGCGTGGTGATTGCCGCGGATCTAGTCCTTCCATCACATCCAGAAGACACAAAAGTGAAGCCGATAGGACGAGGGAGCCTCCGTGGGCAACGCCAGTTTCAATAATTAGATCAGGTTTAACAGTTGAAACTAATTCTTGGAATGCGACGATATCTTGTGGGTATTGAATGATTGGCCTGTTAAGCCAGGAAAAATTGTAAGAATACTGAAGCTGGTGGCTTCGAGCAAAGAACTGCAAGGCTGGCTGTGTAATGCTTTGATCAGCTGCCTGAATATTGGCTCGCTGATTAGCTTCTTGATAATGTAACTGGATCAGATCTGTACTCATGGATGCGTCTGCGGGTTGATTTGAAGGGCCTGAAACTTATCCATGTGGGCTCAGAAAGCAAGAGGCCATTAAAACTGAAAATGCTATGGCTGAACCCATATTGTAAAAAACTGTCGCGTTTTGATGCGTTGCCTACGTCAGCAACTGGCGTACCATTTCCTGATCGTCAACGAAGTCGCGCAGCTGACGACAGGAACCTTTAATAAAAGTTTCCTGTCCAGCTCAAGAGGACGACATATGTTAGCTAGCACTTGAGTAGAGCCTGCCAACTTGAGGAATTGAAGAGGTCGAAATGATGCTCAGGAACTGACCGTAGACGGCTTGAACAGTCTACGGTTGAAATGGGGTTGATTTTCAATGGATCTCTTGCCCGGTAAAATCTTCATTACCAAACAAGTGATTTATTGTAATTCTCCTATGAACATAATTTAGTATTACCTGGATTAATATTGATCTTACTTACAATAAGCTCAATTTATTCCTTGCAAACGTCAAGGTTGTAAGATTAACCTACTAGCACCTCCCCGCGGAGATAGCCAAGAGCTTTCTCTGCACGTTGGGGCGAAATCTGCAGTTGAGGTTCCAGGTCGGAAGAATTCTTAGGTAGCTACTCTTAGCAAAAATTCTAAATCATAGCGAGCATCAGCCCAGGCTCCAAAACTAGGGCAAGCTATCTAAATGATTTTGCGCAAATATAGAGATTGACTGAATATCCTCTTGGTGATGCCCTAAGTAATCATGCATTTCTTGGGAATTAAGCAGTTTGCCGATGTGGTCATAGATGCCTGTGACAATATAGATATCATATCTGACAATGCCTAATAGTTTAGCGGCCAAGATGCTAGATCCAATAATTAATCCGTTGACCAATCTAACGCAGTCTGCCTCACTTTTTAAGCCAATACCAAGCTTGGACAGACCGCTTTTGCAATTCAATATCATGGGACTGTTAAGAACCTCCCTTACGTAAGTACGAGAAAACTCAAGCCTGCTATACTGAGGGCAAATGCCAGAAATATTGAGAATAGAGTCAACTGGAATGTGCGCAATTTCTAGCGATACCAGACCTCCATCGCAAGTCATTCCACTTAGCCCGAAAGAAGTTCCAATTGAAATACAGATAGACCCATAGACTGAAGATCGATTACTTTTAGAATAAACTTCATTCGGGGAACCCCTAATAACGAGTTTATGAAGCAGTGAACAATCATTTTCTAGGATTATTGTCTTTTCGGGAAGACAAGCTAAGAAGTCCAGAACATTCAATGAATAACCCAAAGGGGGCAGAAATATATTCTTTTCTCCACCATAAACAGGGCCAGGGAGGCCTATGTAGCATGTGTCATAACCACTTTTGTTGATGGAATCAACTAGGAGAGCGTGCAAGGATTGTGAGCTTTGCGGGGTGTGTTTAGAGTACTTTAGATAGGGATGGTTATCTATAAAATAATAGAATTTGATATTGGACCCTCCAACATCTATGATAAAGGAATAATTATTCATGGAGGCCTGAAGCATAGTTACTTAACATATTTAAAGATCGATCACCTGGAAAGCAATACAGGTAGTGGAAAAAGCCCCCCTTTGACTTGTACCTATACTCTGGGTAATCCCTAAAAAAAACAGCTATAGATTTTCTGTCATAATATGAATCCGAATTGTTCATTACTCGAATCATTGATTGCATCACGTGGTGACAAGTGTCATCCATCCCTTCTAGAGATTGTATAAAGCACTTGGCGCCAATACTAAGAGACTGTAACTCTTCCTTCATGAATACTGAATACTTAGTGCGAGCACTAGTGGAATAAATATTTTCATAAAACGACTTCGCAAAAATTTCGAAAGCTTCATGACTGTAATTGCTTTCTATATATTCTCTAGCTGTCATTCCTAATCTTTCTCGGAGCGCTTTGTTAGCAGCAAGCGAGGATAGAGCACTGATAAATTCGGACAAAGTTGAACATAGAATCCCAGTCTGGTTATTTATTATGAGAGAACTCTCGGCTTCATTGTCGAATGCAACAATTGGCAGGCTGAATGACATTGCTTCAACTAGGGCTAGTTCCCCAGTACCATAGTGGCCCTTTCGCAAGGGGTAAAAGAATAAGTCAGATACGCTAAGATAAGGAATAACATCATCTGTTTTGCCAATAAAGGAAAGATTGCTGCTCCGTGCTCTAGAATCTGCTATTATTTCATCATCAGGATCACCAACGATGATAAAATCTATATAGCTATAACAAGATTCAATAATACTAAAGAATTCTCGACTAAGCTTCGAGTACGAAACAGTGCCCACATAGCATGCGGTTAGCCTGCTCTTGCTTGCTTGCAGATTTAAGTGATTAGATTTAGAAAACTTCTTGATTTCAATCGGATATCTAACAAATTCAATCTTTTTTAAGAGATCATCATCGGATAGGCTTTTTGTTAGCCATTGCCCAGTTATGAGCATCCTGTCAACGTATTTAATTGCACCTTTTGATATTAACTGAGGGGCCTTGTCCCCCTGTATGTGAGCACACCCCACAAGACAGTTCACATTGTCGAGTGTTCCGCGAAGAAGAAGTTCATATATGAGAGGGTGGTTCCAGTATTCAACTTGGACTACGTCATAGGCTGAAAGCAGGGCATGAGTATTATCATTTAGATCGAAGATCTTGCATATTATCTCTGTATTGAAAAATTTATAATCAGAAATGCTTTTTTCAAATAAGCATATATGATGATTGGTTTGACTACATTCTGCTTGTAGCAGTAATACTTTGCCAAGTCCACCATTTAGGTGCGGAGTGAGATGAAGAATACTTGTCTTATCTGGCATGTTTCCTGAATCTTGATACCGTGATAGTGCATTCTTTGCAGTTTGATTTGCAATTAATATCTCTTTCTAACCAGCTTTTCCTATAATCCTTATAATATGCAGAATTAAAGAGATCTTCAGGTGTTTCATACTCAAGTACGCTTCCAATTGGGTGGTACTCCGCTTGATCAGCGCTGCAAAGGGCTGTCCTCCCTGAGGCGTAAATACTCAACCTAGTAAACAGATCAGGGCATAACGCTTGTTTTTCATATTCGATGGGATCCAGACAAATTAATCCGTTACTATCAGAGTTCTTCTCAATATTAAGGGTTGTATCGCCCATGGATTTAAAAATCTCTTCAATATTATTATCAATATGGCTGCTTTCAATCTTTTTATTTTCATAATCACCAACTTTACCTCCCGTATTATGTATGTCAAAGGCAACGCATGCATCTCCCTTTGATGGATCAAGCCGTTCATCCCAATAATTCTTGTAGTCATTCCACTCCTCTTTGTTTAGCTGCTGTCTAACCATGCGGATCACGACTTTGCAATCTGCGTCGAGCTTGTTGCGAATCTGTATAAAGCCTTCTACGTTGTCACGGATTCTGTGAAAGTCTGTCCTTCCCCTGATGGCTTC
>NZ_JAGQBK010000031.1:0-11778 GCF_024345595.1 Synechococcus lacustris Maggiore-St4-Slac
AAGGTGTGATCTGGCTGCAAAACAAATACTGGCGCGCAAATAGCAGAGGCACGCCCATGCCACTGCTGTTTTCTCGCTAACACCAAACTGAACGGTCAAACCAATGACAACCCCACAAGGCCGAGACCCAGAGGGCCGGCATTTACCAAGGCCCCATGATTCTTCTGCGCTTCTTTCTTCTGGAAGGGCCCGCCCTGTAGCCCCTGGCGTCAACCCTGGTTCTGGTTTGGCTGTTAGGCCCTGCCAGACACGTCAAGGCGTAGCCCCTGGTTCGGACTTGCAGGTTTGTGATGCGTTAGTTGTTGAACATTTACCATTTGCTGCAAAAGTAGCCGCTAATTACGCCCGGCGTACTGGACATCCAAAAGAAGATCTTGAACAATTAGCAGCAATTGGTTTAATAAAAGCATCTAGAAGATATGATGATAAAAGAATAAATAATAGCAAATCAAATTTTATTGCTTATGCAAGGCCATTTGTAAATGGAGAAATTACCCATTACCTGCGTGATAAAGGCTTTTTGATCACAGTGCCAGGTCGTTGGCGTGAATTACATGTAAGGGGCCAAAAGCTGATTAGAGCAGGAACATGCGTAAAAATGCTTCCTGAGCTGCTTGGCATAACAACAGAGCGCTGGGCTGAAATCGTAGAAGCATGTGCCGTAAGGGTTGTTGCAATGAACCACATGGCGGAGGAGGAAGAGTTATAGATTTACTTCGAGGACGTGATGATAGAAAGTTTTGACCAGAACATAAAACCTATTAACTTGTAGTATTTGTAATTATCGCTGGTTATAACCCGCGGGTTTTTCGATAAAAGAAGGATTATTTGCTGATGCATGGAGTTGCTGTAAGCAGTCATTAAATTGCTCCATTAAGCCCCAAGTGATTTAAATAAAAAAGCGTCATCTTTCTTGGCACTGGGGCTCTGGGCCCAGAAGCGCCAGTGGCTGCCGCCAGCGCTGCTGTTGCCGGGCTGATCATAATCGAGCGCATGGAACTCCATGCCGACCTCAGCCAGCGCGCCCTGTTCGACAGCAACGCCCTGGACTGGACCCCATCGCCAATGGCAGGGGTGGAGCGGCGGATGCTGGATCGCCACGGTGAGGAAGTCGCCCGGGCCACCTCACTCGTGCGCTACGCCCCCGGCAGTCGCTTTGAGCGCCACAGCCATGGCGGTGGCGAAGAGATCCTGGTGCTGGAGGGCACCTTCTCCGATGAGCAGGGCGACTACCCAGCCGGCACCTATCTGCGCAATCCGGTTGGCTCCAACCACGCACCATCAAGTGAGCAGGGCTGCACGATCCTGGTGAAGCTGCAGCAGATGCACTCGGCTGATCAACAGCGCCTGGTGATCGACACCACCAACAGCACCTGGGTGCCCGGGCTGGTGCGCGGGCTGGAGGTGCTGCCCCTGCATGCCTTTGGATCGGAGCACGTGGCCCTGGTGCGCTGGGCGCCGGGCACTGTGTTTCAGCCCCACGGCCATCCCGGCGGCGAGGAGATCTTTGTGCTCGATGGCGTCTTCCAGGACGAGCACGGCAGCTACCCGGCCGGCAGCTGGCTACGCAATCCACCCGGCAGCGTGCACCGGCCCTGGAGCGAGGCGGGCTGCACCATCTGGGTGAAGACCGGCCACCTGCCAGCCGTCCAGGCGCCCGACGGCTCAGAAGCGTGAGCCTGGTGTCTGCAGAAAGGCCAGCTCTTCCGCACTCGACTCCCGCCCCAGGAGCGCGTTGCGGTGAGGGAAGCGGCCAAAGCGGGCGATCACATCCCGGTGCGGGCGGGCGAAGTCGGCTGGGTTATGTGGACGCCCTGGTGATATTCCAGGGCCTAGTGGAGGGCTTACCCCCATGAAGGTGGTACCACTGCGGCTGCAGCCGGGTGCCGACCTGCGCCGGGTGATGGAGGCCTGGATCGCCGAAAAGGAGGAACAGGCCGGCTGTGTGATCAGTGCAGTCGGCAGCCTGTCGGTGGCCCAGCTGCGCTTCGCGGGGGCGACCGAGGCCACCGTGATCCGCGGTGACCTGGAAATCCTCTCCCTGGCCGGCACCCTCTCGCCCGATGGCGCCCACCTGCACATCGCCATCGCCGACAGCAGCGGCGCTGTGATCGGCGGCCACCTCTGCGCCGGCTCGCTGGTGCGCACCACCGCCGAGATGGTGATCGGCCTGCTGCCGGACTGGCGGTTCAGCCGGGAGCTGGATCTGGCCACCGGCCACGCCGAGCTGCAGATCAAGGCTCAGCCAGAGCGGTGATCGCCCGCAGGGTCTCCAGCAAATCCGGTAGTAGCTGCTGGCTGGCTTGATCCGGCGGCAGGAACGCAGGCAGCGCCTCCAGGAAGTCAGAGACGTCATCTTTACTAACAGCTACCGCAGTAGCCGCCAGGAAAGATGTCAACCTTTGGAAGCATTTTATGTCTTCCATGCCAAGGTTACTTGGAAGCTTGTTGCTAGCGTTTCTAATAATTTATCAATCCATACCAAATCATTAGAAGCCAACTGCATCTGGACCTTTTTCTGCAAGTAAAAATCTATTAATTGCTTTAACATTGAATCTGGTGCTTAATTCAGGCGTTCTTGCTATAAACACCGGCAATAGCAAGTACCTGCTGATCTTGCTTGCACATCCCTATTGCTGTAGGCCCTGCTTCTCCCCCAGAAATTCCTGTCCCTATTCATCCAAGCCTTTTAGCAATCCTGCCGCGTTTGCAGTTAGTGCACGATTGTTGGGATTTACTTAATAACCAGAAGCAGTATTACCTGCCCCGTGGGGAGCGAGAACCTGATTCGGCATACAAAAGGCGTATTGATGCAGCCTTGCCATCAGGTTTTTTTCGTGATGCCCTGCGCACGTTTGCTGGGATGCTCGCTTCTAGTCACTGGCATCAATTACCTGCTTCTCTGCAATCAGTAATTACTGATGTGGATGGTTGCGGCACTGATCTGGGTGTGTTTTTAGAACGAGCAGATTTATTAGTGCTTAGAGATGGTGCTGCCTTAATTGCTGTAATCCCTCCTGCACACCTATGGCCCAGCGAAGGCGATCGGCAGCAGGCATTACGTAATGGCGATCGGTTTTCCTTACCGCGTTTATTGCTACTAGAACGTGCTGATCTTCTTAATTGGCATCTCCCAGCTAACCATGCACTACCAACTGCAATCACCTGGCGTGAACCATTAACTAACTCAGCAAACAGGAGCACCCCCCACAGGGCCAAAACCCAATGGGCAGAAGCTGAAAGGCACCACCCCTGGCAATACCTAACGGCCACTTTTATTGCTGATGACGGGTCTCTGACCTCAGGGTCTATGAACCTGAGGTCAGAGACGCTGCTAGCTGATCCCCAAGCCCCCAGCGGCTGGCGGACGCAACAAATTGAGCAACGTCATTACCAAGCCATTAGCCAACTGCCTGCTATTTGGTATGCAAGTGATGGTTCAGCATTTGGAGAAGGTGAATTACCGCACCTGGGCCTTGCTCATCAATACTTAAACCACTTCCGCTGCCAAAGCGATTACCAGGAACTGCTTTATCGAACTGCCCTGCCAGTGGGTGTACGCACCGGTGTAGCTGGACCCATGGGCAGCAGCTCCGCCAGTGAGCCGGTGGTGCTGGGACCCAACAGCGTCATCGACCTGCCAGAAGGTGCAAGCTTTCAGTTCGTTGAAATCCAAGCGCGTTCATTAGCGGAACATCGCAGCTGGCTGGAGCTGCTTGATCAAGGTATGCGCCGTGATGCCTTGATCCCAGCTGGCGCCCAGGGGGCACCGCGCACGGCCACTGAAATATCAATGGCTGCTTCTCAGGCCTACGCCCTGCTGCAGAGCCAGGCAATTCAGAAAGCATCGATGTTTTCATCCTTACTGCAGCACTGGTGCGCCATTACAGGAGAAGCACTGCCTGATAACGATGGGCCTGCACTAATCGTGGCAATTAGTTCTTTGGCACCAGCTCCAAAACCACAACCAACGGTGGCTGAAATGCTGCAGCTGCAGGAGAAGGGAATTATCAGTGAGCAGGCCCTGCGGCAATGGTTAGGGGATATAGCTGGGGTGGCACCAGTTACTAAATGAGCAGTAGCAGTAATCGGCCCGCTTCTAGCTGGCAGCCGTCTGATCAAGAAGCAATCCGCCAGTGCTTGGCGCTACCTGCAACGGTGCCATGTCTTGCTGCTATTTCAAAGGCAATGGCTGATCTAGAACGCCAACACCCATCAGGTGTATTAAGCGCTAGAGCTTTACTGGATGCAGTAGCACTGATTGATCAGCAGTTGCTCTCACCTGCTGCTGATCAAGAAAAAGCAATCCAAAAGCAGAGCAACTCAAGGCCAATTGCAGGCTCAGTTGCAGCAACAGGTGATGCACCACTGCAAAAAGCAGATGTGATCACCTACGACACATCACTACTTAGGGAAGAAACTGAAACCACCTATGCCACACCCAGCTCAGCAGCAACTGCATTTCTTAATCAAAGAAGGCGATATAGCGATCAGTTACTGCTATTACTGCCAAACCTAAACAGCTGGATGCAATTCACCGCTGCTACCTTGAGAATGGGCAGTGTTTCCATACTGCGGGGTTAGTTAATGGCAATAGCCAAGACCCACAGGGCCGAGATCAGCCCACGCCAATTCACTAGCGGTCAAAACCACGGGCAACAGCAATGGGTTGAAACTCCATTGCAAGCATTTGCTAATGCACGCTTGCTATTAAATGAAAATGCAAGGCCTGGTGATATCAATTCACCTGTTATTGCTACGCATGTAATTGAATGTTTATTAGAGCGGGCGCAATATATTACAGCGAAACTAAATACTACCGGAGTAGAAACCGGTGATTTTACATATAACGGCTATATAACAAGAGCAGCAAAGTTATCAGCCTCGCCGGGTTTTTCTTGGCTTAGTAGTGAATTGATTTGGCAGCAAAATGGGCGTCGTGTTGCATCCACACCAATTGCTTTATCAGCTGCTTATCCAGCTAGGGGTTCATTAGCAACTGTTGTTGCACCCTGTGATGGCTTGATCTGGCTTGGTGATCTGTCGTTGCTGAATCCTGCGGGTAACCCTGATGTAGATCCATACGCGCAATACACCAAATTTGCAGTACTGGAATTTGGAGCCCCATTTAACGATGGCGGTATCGGCGCTCTGGTGCAGCCTTTGATTGGCGAGAGGATCTATGGAACGCTTACCCCGAACGTTGACGTGCGGCAATAGGGAATAAGCAACACCGTGATGGGTTGCTATTCCTTCGACAGCCGAGACGGGTCATGACTACACAACTCTCAAGCAATGACCAGACTTATTCCGCCACTGGCGACAGCCAGGATGCTGCTGATCTATTAAGCAACGACCAGGAATCCACCCTCAAAGGCTCAGAGAGCCATGGGCTACACCAGGGGGCACAAACCCAAGGGTCAATGACCCGAGCAGAACCTGGTGACACCACTTTGGGGGCAACTGCTGTTACCAGCCATAGCAAAGACGGCCTTACAGAAGCGCTTAAATCTGAACGGCGCCGCAGCAACCAACTAGAAAAAGAATTGCGTGGTGTACGGCAGCAACTAACACGTTTTTCTGAAATTAATCCAGAGGAATACGCCCGCCTGCAAGAAGCAGAACGTCAAAAACAACTACTTGAACAACAAGTTGAATTACGTGAACGTCAGATGGAGGAAGCTTCTGCCAAAAAGGTGGCAGCAGTGGCCGCTGAACGTGATGCAGCAGCTAGTTTAGTTATGCAATTACGTAAAGAACGTCTACTAGAACGTGCATTTTCAGAAGCAGAAGGCCGCACTGGTGGTGATGTGCACGGCACCTTTTTTGATGTATTTAAAGGTCAACTAGGTGCAAGTTTTAGGCTTAATGCGAGTAAAGATTCAAATGCTAGCGATTGCCTTGAACCATTAGATGCGCAAGGCCAACCATTACTTGGTGATGATGGCCGTCCGCTTAGCACTGCTGATTTCCTTGATCAACTACGTATTCACCCCGTTTACGGTTTTTTATTTCAGCAGCGTGGTGCCATGACAATGGGCAGTGGTGTAATCAATCCAGGCCTAACTGCAAATCCATATGGCGAGGTGCTTAATCCACAATCAATGAGTGCTACTGAGCTATATCGCGCTTCTTTTGCTAGCCCTACAGCAAAAAAAAGAGCCCTGTGAGGGGCTCCTGAACTAAGACTGTAGGGAAGTAGCACTTACCAGATAGGTTTCAATCCAATCATGGTGTTGTTTTTGATTAATGCGATCAGCAATTGAAGTAGCTTCTTCTGGCACATGAAAGCGTTTACGGAATGCTTTTGTGAAACCGTCTAATGCAGGTTTTGGCAATACTTTTACATTAGCTAGGATTTTAGTAATTGTATTTGGATCTAAAGGCTCAAGGCCAGCTGACGTAGCAACAGGTTGATTAATGACCCTTGGGCTCTCAGCCCTTTGGGTTTCGGGCCTCGGGCCTGTGGCCCTTTGGGTCACAGTATCGATCACTTGCCGTTGTTGCTTGTCATAAAGCGCTAAACCAAATGGGTTACCAAAGGTCATTAGGGCACGTTTCATTGCATCAGTTTCAGCTTCTTTTAAAGCTGATTCATGGGCTTGACCTAGATCAGCATCGATGCCATGGCCGGCACCACTGCCTTCTCTAATGATCGCTCCTACCTGGATACGCACCTTGGCTGTGTAGGTAACACCCCAGCCAGTGCGGCCATCACGACCGATATTGCGTTCACGTTCGCAAACGCATTTTAATTCAATCGTTTCACGCTGCCAGCCATCAAAACCAAAGATGCGATTTGCTTCTGCGATCACATGCCAACCTTCTAGGTAAGAAAAGCTGCGATTTGATTGGTTGCGATATTGAACGTTAGCGCGATCAAGCGGTGCTGCTAGCGCATGTTGTTGTTGAGTAGAAAACATAGTAAATCAAGTGTTAAAAGGATAAATGGAAATAAATTGAACAATTATAAGTTAATTAATTTATTTTCCAACTGCGGCGATTAAGAAGAGTGGCGCCACTTACTTCTAAGCCTTTTTTTAGTGCAGCCTTTATTGCATTTTTATCTGGTGCTGTACTGGTTTTAACAACTAACCACTCAGCTGTAATTTTATCTAGATCAATAATTTCAACAATAGTTGATTTGCGACTTGTTAGTTCATGGTTAGGAAAAGAAAAGCGTGTTGCTTCTGGTTGTAAATGTGTAAGCACATATAGAAGCGATTGCTCAAGGGCATCAGCTCTGGTTTGATCAGCTTTGGCAATATCACTAAGCCTTTTGGCTTGTTGTTGCCTATAGCTAGCTTGTGCCCGTAGATGATCAATTACCCAACAGGTGGCATCAGCTTTATCTGATAGTTTTTGCTTATTACCTTCTTCTTGTAATAAGGCAGCTTCTAGTTCACCTAGAGCTGATTGAACAAGTTCTGGATCTTCTAGCTCTAACTGTGCAGCAAAAGCAGCGATCTGAGCTGTAAGTGCTTGGGCTTCTATACCAAGCTGCCATAGACCTAAACCAGACCTCATTGGGGCGGACCCCACAGGGGCGGACCCCACAGGGGCGGACCCCACAGGGGCAGACCCCACAGGGGCAGACCCCATAGGGGCGGAGGCAACAGGGGCAGAGGCAACCGGGTGTGGAACTGAGGGAAGGGAAACCATAGTGATTAAGCGCAAATAGGGTTTAGAGAAATAGAGCTGGCATCAGCACTGGTGGCATGGCCACAGGAGGCCTCAGCAGCAGAGATTTGCCTAATGGCAATTGGCACAGCTGATCTGGCACTTAGCTTTCGCGCTTGCTGAATTAGATCGGCAGTGCCCTTACCTCCAGGGAAGGCGATCACCAGAATTGAGATCTGCTCCTGTGTGGGTAACTGCAGAGCTATTGCCTTTTCAATTGCAAGCTGCAGTAATTGCTGATTACGAATTGGCCCTGCACAACGGCCATGGCGCTGCCAATCAGCTGAGATGGCAAGGCACGGCCAAGCCAATAGATGGGCGGCACGGTTGATGGCAGCATCAGCACCTTTTGCATTGCCGTGGATCAATAAATGAACGCGACAACCAGAAACACGTGCTAACAATGATCGGGCACAATCTTGATCAGAAATAATCAGATCACGACCACCACAAGCAACAATAATTTTAGACATAAGCAATTAAATGCAATAATAAACTTGAAAGAAAAAACTTACCGCAGGCGATGGGCTCGTGGCCTTTGGTGCTCTTATATTATACCCCATTAAGCAGCCAAAACAAGCAGAAAGCACTGCTACAAAAGGAATAAAGAGGAAACTCAATAATACTTATGCAACGCCAGAAAAGACAAAAGACCTCATATTAGCGCAGCCGCGGGAAAAGATTTACAGTGAACTAAGCCATAACAGACCCGAAACGGCATAGTGGCCTAGGCGGGTGGCTGTTGAACGATTAAGGCACAGCTGCAAGCTGTGCCAAGTTCAGAACAGCCAAACGCCGCAGCCAAAAAAACAGCACAAGTGATTGACTAAGAACATCAAGAAAGATCTATTAATAAATGCTTAAAAGTCGTAAATCTGGAGTTCTGCGTTGCTGGGAAACACCCCTAGTATAGTATGGTTAAAAAAACAGATAGCACCATGGAATAAGAATTCAAACGACCTTGGCAAATGAGGAACAAACGCCTTAAAAAGGCGTCAACTTTCATGCACTGGGCTGAAGCCCTCTACTCTGAAACCAGAATAAGTCGACCTATGGCGCCAAAAATGAAGCGAGAAATGGGAGTCAAAACAACTATACCAAATCTAACGAACGATGTCTGGTGCTTATCGAATAGAGCACAAAAGATATTTGCCACATGTGTTATAATGCTATTCAATTCGGTAGTATCGCCTGCATACTCAAAAGTTTCTAAACTCAGTTCAGACAAGGAACCGCAAACCTTGTGTGGATCACCAATGTCATCTGGAGAAAGAAGTCTAAGCAAGAAAGAAATGATGCAAATAAGCTCATTACTTGCCAAGGTTGAAGCCCTTGAAAGCAAAGAGTTCTACAAGGAAGCGACCAGCCATTACCATAAAGTCAAAAACATTATCATGAATGCAGAAGGGAGTTGCAGTATTAATGGTGCTCGGACTAGGATCATCTATGGGACCAAGCTTTTTAGGGCATTTAGACTTGAGGAAGCCGAAATGGAGATAAAAAAAGGATTAGAGATACTTCAACTCCACGATATGACAAGCAAGGAAATTTGCGATGAGGCGATCGGTGGAATTTCGTTTCTTAGTATGATTTATACAAAGAAATCTGATAATAAATCACTCTCTGAAACATTTTTCAAGGGGTGGCCTTATCTTAAAAAGTGCCTTAAGTCCCAAGGAGAAGTAACAAAGCCAAGATTATTTGATGTCTTTATCCGTTTAAGCTTGGACTTTTTTGCTGGCTACCATCAAGACCCAACAGAAACCAAAAGGAAGGAAAGGGCAGAGCTTGCATTTGATGCGCTAAATAAAGCTTACAACGTAGTAGATGGCAAGCCCACGCAGGAGCAAATGGCTGAAATACTGCTTAAAGAGGGATATTTTAAATATCTGATGTCAAGCACAAGAAAAGATCGTGAACGAGATGATCTATTGTTAAGATCTAAGGAAGCAACAATTCAAGCACTGCGTATCATTACTGAGCTAAACAAGCCAGAGCATGCCGCATCCGCTGTAAAGCAATTAGCCTATATACTTGAGTCACTAGGAGATTATACGCAAGCAGATAGTCTCTATAGGGGGCTTATTTTAAGAGCTTTAAGTAAACCGCTTAAGGTTGAAGACCTTAATGAAGACAGATCACTTCTATCCGGTTATGTCGCATTTAATAGAGACTGGAACGAGGGGGCAGGCTTCGGGGCGGCATTGCTAAAACTTAGACAGTGGGAATATGTAGCGCTTAAAACACTTCTG
Organism: Synechococcus lacustris Maggiore-St4-Slac; assembly: GCF_024345595.1. Taxonomy (NCBI): domain Bacteria; kingdom Bacillati; phylum Cyanobacteriota; class Cyanophyceae; order Synechococcales; family Synechococcaceae; genus Synechococcus; species Synechococcus lacustris. Next base: position 9,933 of record NZ_JAGQBK010000031.1, read on the forward strand.
CCATCAATAACACCTAAAGAGCGGTTGGAGTATCTCAGTCTATTTGCTTTATCCGAAGATTTAGCAAGCATCGGGTTTTTAAAAAAGGTTATAAATGCAGAAGAATATTTAGATTCTTTTTTGCAGCTTCGTTATTCGCTTATCGAAGCAGAACTTATTGCATTAAAAATGCTAAGACAAGGTATTTCTGTACCTCGTCAAGGCGAATTTACCCAAAAATCTGATATAATGGCTAGGGCTAGCCTTGGTTTTACAAATCAAATCAGAGAGACGCTTAAAGATAATGAGCTCTTTCTTCAATTTGTTGAGGGATCAGATTTTGGCCAGAAATACCCGGCCATATCATCAGCTGAAATCGAGTCGAATACCCAGCCATTCATCGTTAGGAATAAAAAAGATCATCGATCAATAACGGCCTATAGTGTTTGCAAAAAAGAGTTATGCGATGGGTTGATGACTCATGCATTGAGTTCGTCATCTGAAGGACTAGAAGATGCTTCTCAGAGATGGCATTTGCTAATGGACAATCTGTTTACTCCTTCAATAATTGAAGAAATAAGGGGAGTAGACCTCATTTACGTTGGACTAGATGGATTTCTTCAGAAAGTGCCCATAGGGATTATCAGGACATATCTAAAGTCAAAGGGGCTTGAATCTATACGTGTTATTTCTATACAAAGCCTGGCCAACATCGGAAATCATGAAAGAAAGCTTTTGGACGGCATTTCAACGGTCTTTTATGCGCCTGAATTCGGCGACAAACCGAAATGTAAATCAAGCATATCTTGCCAAAAGCAATGGGTTAACCTTGCCTACTCATCAAAGGAAGGAGAAGCCATTTCGGAACTCACTTCTGCTCATAAACTATTTGGAAAATACGCTAGCAAGTCTTCATTCTTGGCTATTAAAAACCCTCGCATTCTTCATGTCTCTAGCCACGCAGGTTTTGCAGAGGAGTTAGAAAGTGGGGGCTTGGGTAGTTCTTCAGCCAAGGGTGTACAGCGAGCACTAGACGGCCTGTACAACCTTTATATTGTTACTTCAGGGGCAAATCTTCATTCAGCCAAGGATACGATTATCACCTACAAGGATCTTGCCGGCTTAGATTTAAGCGGAACATCGCTTGTCGTAATCTCTGCTTGCCAGACAGGCTTGGGTAGATCTACAAGGGGGTACGGACTCTTTGGTCTGCATCGTATTCTGTCATCTGTCGGTGCAGATACCACTCTCCTATCGATGTGGAAAGTAGACGATGAAGCCACCTCAATTCTAATGAGTATGTTTTATGAAAATCTAAAAGAAGGCTATACAGTCGATCAATCTTTGGCTAGAGCTCAAGATAGAATGATCGAGGATCCCAAGCTTATCTCCCGTGGCTGGGCTCATCCTTATTACTGGGCGGGGTGGCAAGTAGCTGGCAAGATGGATCCGGTCTTCGGTAAGTAAGCTCGAAGAACTTCCATGCATCATCTCAAATTTTGTCATTGTATGCTAGATGGTGCAGTTCCATGGCACCTTATTTTCCCTAATCGCGCCTGGCATATCTGCTGATCCCGGTCTGAGAACCACATGTAATGAATATTCACCATCGAAGGGCCCTATTTATTAAAATACCTAAAGCCAAGAAGAACCTAAAGCCCTCTAATTGCCGATAATCTCGTATAAATTATAATTGGATGAGTTCAGAGCATAACTAGAGCCTAGATAGAAGGCTTTATTAAAGAGCTTGATTGATGTTTGATGTTGACTTCTGCTAAGCAAAAAAAAGCTACGGCTCCATTGCTTCTGCCCGGCGGGCAGTTGCTGCTGATGTTGCTCTAATACGTAAAGGCAGTTGGGTGCGCAG
>NZ_JAGQBK010000032.1:0-9768 GCF_024345595.1 Synechococcus lacustris Maggiore-St4-Slac
ACTATATGTTGAACCTATAAAACCCCTTTCTTCCGTTGAATTAAAGCAGAAATCTATTCAAAAGCCAAGAAGTTTTAATAGTTTAATTAAGCCTTCGCCCACAAATTTCCAGGCAAATCAAGCGCCGATGCCAGCCAATCAATTGCTTGCAGATGGCCCACCTAGTGGTGCAGAGGCATTGGGTGGTGTTCTTAGCCTCGATTCACTTAATGAACCAACTATGCCGCCAGCTGCTCTGGTGGAAAGGGCCCGCTGGCAGGCCAGTGCAAATCCATTGCTGCCATTGCCGAGCGAATGGCGTAGTTTTTTTCGTAAGGTGCTTGGTTCTGCTACCGCAGAGCTTGCCCCAGCCATGCAATGGCATCAGCCGGTGGCTGGTTTATGTAAAACGGTGCTTGTTCCAGTGTTGCTGCGTTCAAATGCAAAACCTATAACTCTGAGGCAACCAAAAAATTCATTGGCCCTAGCTGCCCATGGCCAGTGGCTGCAGGAAGCGCCCCAGCCACCTCCAGGCCAGCAGCAGGCTTTACTACTGCACCTAGATCCAATAACCCAAGGACCTAAATGCAAGTGAATCAGTTGCAAACCCTAAGGGGCATGGCCGACCTCCTGCCTGCTGCCACCAGCACCTGGCAGTGGTTAGAAGCTGTTGCCCGTGAGCAATTCCGCTGCGCTTGCGTGCAGGAAATCCGCACACCTTTGCTTGAGGCCACTGAATTATTTGCCCGTGGCATCGGCGAGGCAACTGATGTGGTTGGTAAGGAGATGTATAGCTTTATCGACCGTGGTGAGCGCAGTTGCACCCTAAGGCCAGAGGGCACAGCTGGGGTGGTGCGTGCTGCCATCCAACAGGGCCTATTAAGCCAGGGGCCGCAACGGCTTTGGTATGGCGGGCCGATGTTTCGCTATGAACGGCCCCAGGCGGGCAGGATGCGTCAATTCCATCAGATCGGCCTTGAATTCATTGGTTTTAATCAAGCCGCCAGTGATTCAGAAGCGATTGCAATTGCATGGGATTTATTGGCAGCTTTAGGTTTAAAAGATCTCAAATTACAACTCAATTCCCTCGGCACTAAAGAAGATCGAGCTAACTATCGCAGTAGTTTATTGGCTTGGCTTGAGCAACATCAACACCAGCTTGATCCCGATTCGCAAGAACGCTTACACACAAATCCATTGCGCATATTGGATTCAAAAGATCTAAACACCCAGCAATTGCTCACAGATGCGCCCAATTTACTAGCGGCCCTATGCCCCGAAAGCCAGGAGCGCTTTGAGCAGGTGCAGGTTGCCCTTAATGATTTACAGATTCCCTATCAATTAAATCCACGCCTAGTGCGCGGCCTTGATTACTACGGACACACAGCCTTTGAAATCACAAGCACTGCCCTCGGCGCCCAGTCCACCGTATGTGGGGGCGGTAGATATAACGGTTTAGTGGAACAGCTTGGTGGTGCGCCAACGGCCTGCATCGGTTGGGCCATGGGCCTAGAGCGTTTGGTGCTTTTGCTTGATAGTGCAGAGGTTGCAGCACAACAGCGCAATATCGATCTGTATGTGGTTTGCCAAGGCGCAGCAGCCACCAGCCTTGGCCTGCAGGCAAGCCGTTTATTGCGTAATGCTGGCTTTGCCGTTGAGTTAGATCACAGTGGGGCGGGGATTTCAAAACAATTAAAACGCGCATCTAAAACCACTGCCCCATGGGCACTTTTGATTGCTGAAGCAGAAGCCAGTAGCGGCCAGCTGCAACTAAAAAATCTGCATACCAACAGCAGCCAACTGTTGGAACTGCACCAGCTCTTGGCTTTTATGCTTGAGGAGCAGATAAAATCAGTTCAATAGCTCTAAGGCTGGTTTGTTTGCATCTTCCCTATTGCTGCTGCTGGCGGTGCAATGGAAACCGGTTGTAGATGCCCCCCCTGTTTTTACGCCTGTTCCCACCCTTATACCCTTAAGCGAAACCAATAACGAAACCAAGCAAGAATCAACTGCTTCCTCCACACCCCGTTGGCAACGGGTAGAACTACCCACGAATGGTTCAGCAACATCCAACCCAGTGCGATGGGCCCAGGCACCCACCAGTCCAGAACCCACACCCACACCAATCAAGCCGCAGCAGCCACCTAAACCACAAGCAATTGCCCGTTCAGTTGGTAGGGCTTTTAGTTATGGCGGTGTTTTATATCCTGAAGTTGGTTTTTGGGTGCCAACAGCTTTTAGGCAAGATGTGGCCCATCGGGGCACACTTACTTTTCAAATTGAAAGTAAAACAAACCCATATAATATTGGCACTAATCGCTGCGGTGGCTGGCGTGTAGATACGAGTAACCGCAATTGCTCTGATAGTAGATGGTTAGCTGAATTCACCCCTCTTATTATTGGTGATTTTTCTCTGGGCGTGAATGCAAACATGGCAGAATCAATTGTTAATCGTGATACTTCTTCTTCTCCTCTTGCTGGAGGTGAAGGGCTTGGATTGGCCTTTGGTTTTCAATTGAAAGCTAATCTGGATCCAACTCTTGGTGCTGCTTGGATCGGTGAAAAATTAGTTAGTACCGACAACACTGGCCCCATTGGTACCACAAGAGTAAGGGGAACTGTTGCAGCTGATGGTGGTCAAAGTTATGCAATTTTATTAAGTAAACTATTTGATCTTGGCCCTATCTTTGGATCCAAAGGTGATCCACCAGCAGTTATTAGTGTTAGTGCGGGTGTTGGCAATGGATTCTTTAAGCCAGCCAATCAAACAGCTGAAACTGGCCTTAATTATGGCACCTATGGTCCTATTGCTAATATTGGTTTTAGTTTTAATCAGCACCTATCAGTTTTTGCAGAATATGCCGGTTTGTTAGCAGGTTTTGGCGCTAGTTATAAACCTTTTACCAAAATACCGCTCACAGCATCAATCCTTTATCACAGTTGGCGTGGGCAAGTTACTGATTATAAGGAGGGAAAACCATATAACAGTTCATGTGGAACAGAGTTAGACTTATGCAAAGGTGCATTAAATACTAGGCTTACATTTTCTTTCTGAGTGATTTTAGATAACACTTGTGAATTCTGAATACCAAATTAAATTGCTGCTTCTAGCAGATACCTCAACCCCCGAAGCATTAGGAAGCAAACTGGTAAATAGTGCTAAATATTTTAATTTAAATCCTAATGTTAGTTATAACAGCGCAGCTAGCATTTTTTCGCCTTCCATGGCTGCATTGCCAGGTAAAATTTTTTATAGGCTTGCAGATCGACGCAGTTGGGAGTGGTGGAACTATCAAAAGCAACTTATAAAGCAAATTGCTGCGCTAAAACCTCAATTAGTGCTAGTTACTGGTATATTTCCCCTTAAGGAAAGTGTTTTTAAAGCGGTGGATGCCTACGGAGGTAAAATAGTGAACTGGCTCACGGATGATCCTTGGAATCCAATTCATAAACGGAAATCTTTTATAGTTAATCTACCTTATTATGATCATATTTTTAGTACCAAAGTAGCTTTGCAGCAGCGCTTGCATTCTGTAGGTGTAAGCTCAACAACCTGGCTGCCATTTGCCTACGATTCAACATTGCATTACCCTCCGCTACCGCTTGATATTGGGGACCAAGATCTATTCTCTTCAGATATTACATTTGTTGGTACGGGGGCCCCTGAAAGACTTCCTTGGCTAAACGCTGCCCAAAGTGCAGCCGATTCCATAGGTTTTAATAAATGTAGAATTTATGGAGCAAGTTGGCAGCAACTTTCAACTCCTGGCTGGCAGCGCGAAAATATAGTTCGCGGGATTAACTATTGCAAGGCACTTTTTCATGCGCGGGTGGTTCTGGGTTTGTTGCGAGCATCAAATCATGATAAGTCAACCGACCGTTCCTATGAAATTGGCGCCATTGGTGCCTGTGGTTTAATGCAAGATACTGATGAACATCGTGCTTTGCTTCCAAACTATCCTGATGAAGGATTTTTTCTTAACCCCCAGCAGCTAGCTCAACGCTGTAAAATACTTCTAAGGGATGATGATTTGTGTGGTGAATTGCGTAAACTTGGAAGGATATCTTTGCAATCAGATCAGCATACTTATAAGTTTCGTATGCAAACTATTTTGGAATGGTGGGTATCACATAAATGACAATAAATCAACTTGTAGTGATTCTGCCTGTATACGGAGATTCAGAGTTTTTGCCAGAGGCTTGGGATAGCTTGAAAACTCAAACTGATCCCGATTGGCAATTACTACTTGCTGATGATGGCTGTGATGCTAAAGCACACGCATTTATTAAAAGTGGGCCTGCTCTTGATAAGCGCACTACTTGGATACGCAGATCAAAAAATCTTGGCTTATTTGCTAATTTAAATGAGGTATTAGGTGAATACGTTTCCGATTGGTGGCTCCTCCTTTGTAGTGACGACAAGTTGTTACCTAATGCAATAGCCAACTTGCGGCATCTGCATGAGAAATGGCCTCAATCACAGTTGATCATCAGCACACACCTTTCAATAAATTCAAATGGGACTCTTCGCCCATCTATCTCATCTATGTACCATGATCAATTATGCAAGCACACCACGCTCATACCAGCTCAAGTGTTTATTCCTGCTCTGTTGCGCTTGGGTAGCCTCAATGGGAATCTAACGGGCATGTGTTTTTCTGGGGCGCTTTGGAATTCAGCTGGCTGTTTTCGTGGCGAATGGCGTCATGCAGCTGATTGGGAGTGGCTTATTAGAGCCTCAGAGCAGGGTCAAGTTCTATTTAATAGAAACCCTATTGCCTTTGTTAGAACCCATGACAAACAGCTTTCAAATTCCAATCGACGCAGTGGAGATGAGTTGAAGGAAATTCTGGTTGTGCAACAGCTCTTGCTCGCTCATCCAATGTTGCAAAATGAATCAAAACGATATAAATGGGCCTTCCATTGGCTTCAGTTTCAACTTTGGAATCTTTTCAAACAGGCAGCAACAGGTCATTGGCAGGGATTCTGGCCTGGCCTATTGGAAATTCATAAATCAGTTGGCCTATGGCCTGTTTTCATTGCTCTTTTGGCTTGGTTGCCTAAAAGATTAAGAGCTTTAAGAGGTTCTTCGTTTCTTTAATTACTGTACTAGTATCTCTGCTCTTGGCATTGCTATGGCAGATTTAAAGGAGGCTCATCTGTTCCCAAGCCTTGAGGCACAGCAGAATCATTGGTATTATCGCGCCAAGGTGAGGTGCTTATATGATTTACTCACACCATGGTTGAAAAAGCAACAAGCTAATATCAAACTTCGGGGACTTGATTTCGGAGCAGGTAACGGTGTGATGAGTAAAAGTCTTGGTTGTATTATAAATGGAGTATCAATAGATTGGGATTTAGTGGATGAAGCTTTTGTTGATAGCTGTCAAAAAGAAAAGTTAGGCTTTACGAATTTGCAATGTGTTCCCAGCGATCAAGAATATGATTTGATTATTGCAATTGATGTTATTGAACATATTCAAAAAGATTGTGCAGCTTTGCAATTGCTTCGAGCAAGGGTGCGACCAGGAGGTATTGTTGTTGTTTGCGTTCCGGCCTATGAGTTCCTCTGGAGCGACCATGACCGATACCTAGAGCATTGTAGACGCTATAGTCCGTCTCGGTTGATTGAGGTTCTTAACGCAAGTGGTTGGGATGTTGAATATAAGCATCCGTTCTTAACTTTGTTATTCCCTATTGTCTTAATTCAGCGCTTATTAACTAAGCCTGCTAAGGAACCAGTGTCTTCGTTGAAAATTCCTAAGCCTTGGCTAAATATTACTTTATTTATAATTTTAGAAATCGAGCGCAGGTTATTGAGAATAATACCAGCTTTATCGCGTATGCCAGGTTTATCCATATTCGTTGTTGCAAGACCCTTCAGTAATTAGGAGGTTTCTGATTACATAGATTGGACGCTTTTTACTCTCAATAAATATCCTTCCAATATATTCACCAATTATTCCTATGCCCATCAACTGGATTCCGCCAAGAAAGCTAATAATGGCAACAATTGAAGCATACCCAGGTACATTGATGCCCCCCAATAGCGCTGTTACTGTGATACATATTGCATACGCAAAGGAAATGGTTGCCATGCTTAATCCAATATAAGTCCATATTCTTAGTGGAATTGTAGAGAAGCTAAAAATACCATCTAATGCATAGTTCCAGAGTTTCCATAAACTCCATGCGCTTTTGCCAGATATACGCGGAGGCCTAGCATATTCAATGCTAATTTGATTAAATCCTGCCCACGCTACGAACCCTTTACTAAATCTTACTTGCTCCCTACATGAACAGATTGCTTTGATAACAGTTTTATCAAGTAGGCGATAGTCGCTACTATCTAGCCTAACATCAAGCCGACTAATCTTTTTGAATATTCGGTAAAATAAAAAAGAACTTAAATTTTTTAACCATCCATCTCCGGCTCTTGTACGACGTACGGTATTAACAACTTCAGCTCCTTCAGAAAGCCATTTTTGAACTAGGTTAGGTATGAGCTCTGGTGGATCTTGTAAATCAGCATCTAAAAATATGCAGGCATCACCTTTACAATGGTCTAAACCGGCTATGAGAGCAGCCTCTTTGCCAAAATTTCGCGATAGTTCTAATATTTTCCATTTAGCCAAATCTTTATTGGCTTTTGCTAGCTTCAAGGCAACATTAGCAGTTAGGTCGCGGCTGCCGTCATCAATTATGATAATTTCAAGATCTATTTTCTCTATAAATTTAAATTTTACATTTTTCAAAGCATCAATTAGGATTGGCAATGAACTCTCTTCATTGAAGCAGGGAATTATCAAAGACAGAACAGGCATCTATTTCTCCTTATACCAATGAGTACGCCAGAGTGTGATGTCTTCAAATTTACCTATCTCCTCAGCACCTAGGGCTCTAATAAGTTCTTGTCTTTGTTTAAGCCTGGGCGCTTTCCAAGCTGCATAACCGGGGATTTCTAGTTCCGCTTTGGTCAACGGTAATCGCTCTAAAAGGTAAGGTAATTTTAGCTTGTTGATTAAGTCCAGCTGCCTTTTCAGCCATTTACTTCTTCCCTGGGGGGTAGCCTGCCTCCAGTCCCATTTTTCGCGAAAGTCGCCTTTTCCTATCTCTTGATTTCGAAAACTGATACCCATTGTATTGGCAATAATTTGTACATCAACAAGCCCAGCAAAATCTCTTTTTACCTCCTCACTATTCCAGCAATTTTCTAGCGTTCCATCTTGTTCTAAGACCTTTATATTGCCATTAGTAAACAAAAATTTAGATACGCTTGTCTTATTATTGGATATTAAACAAAGTTTTGGTAGTGGCTGTTGTTGGGTTAATAGCCGGCTGTTATAGCCTGGTTGTTTTTCTAGATTACGCTGCACATAAGCGAAACTCAGCCAGTTAGCTATAAGGTATCCCAGAAATCCAATTATTATCATTTTTCTCTTTCTTAATGCTAAGGGGATATCAGACAAACTAATAATAATTCCAGCTGGTAGGATAAACATTCTATGCGTTAGTCCCCTTCCAAGACTTAAGCCCACTATAGATGTGCTAATTAAAAATAGAATTGCAGTGGCATGACGCATTGTTGTTATTCCGCCATCCCGCAACTTCCAGCTAGACCAGAACAATGATACCCAATATAGAATTACTATGGGGATAAATACTAGTACTCCTGCTTGCTGATTTGATATGGCCTCGGATAAATTAATTTGCAATGGGACTTGAAATAACTTTAGCAAATTTGCTTGACTAGTTGCTTGTGATTTTAATACATTAGCATAGGTATCAATAATATTTGGATAAACCCCTCCTGGCACCCTTATTATTATGCTCAGGAATATGGCCATTGCTCCAGCGCCTGTTAACACCCAAGCAACCCCCCTTGCTGTAGCTTTAAAGCTTGGCAATTTTCTTCCATTAGTTTGCCATAGAGTTAAGTAAATCCAGATCGTGCTTATTGTGAGTCCTGGAACGCTATTATTAAGCTTAAGTGTTAAACCATACGACAAACAAGCCCCAGAGATAATTCCGAGCCATGCATTCCATTTGCCTAGCTGCATAGCTAGTATAAGAGCTGGAAGTAGAGATACTAAAAAGCTGAGATGATCGCCAACCCATCCACCTAGGGGTGGTTTAAACCAAAGTGCTGTAACTAGTGCTGCAGCTATTATTAATGTTCGATCCATTTGGATCTGTTTGCATATTTTCCATACAATTAAAGTCATCGTTATATTCAACGCCATACCCACAATTGTTATTGCTGCTTCTGGCTGTCCAATCTTTTTTGCTATTTCTCCTAATAGGAAGTCTAAGCCTGGCCAAACGCTTAGCCATGGACCATCCCTATCCATCCAGAATCTGGCACCATAAAGTACAAAGCTCACATCCCAGTTTGGGAAAATCAATCGGCCAATTAATTCTGATATGGCTGCAAAGAAACCTAGCAACCATGGATCCCATCGTGATTGAGGCAAGGCCAATCTGATATTCATTTTAGGCCCTGACAAATTTTCTTATAGTTTGGAGCATAAATTCCCTGTTTTTTATTAGTGTTGCCAGCAAGCCCCCTAATATTAGCACCATAAGAATTGGTTCAGTTCTGTTTTGATAACAGGTGATCAGTAGAATTGAGGATATAATCAGCTCGGGGGCATTGTTGTCGTTGCCTGATATTAGTTTTTCCCCCAAGAACCCTGGTAGGAATATAATTGTTAGTAATGGACTAATAAGAGTAATGCTTGAGTAGGCGATAAGACCATTCTGTATATTGGGCACAACAATCATAATCAAAGCCGCCGCAATTAAGCTCACAACTTGCAGCATGGATATACGCACTAGCATTTTTGTTGGCATTGGCCGTTGTAAAGGTATTTGACTAAGGCCTTGAACCCCTGCGGCGAGTACAAAAATTCTTGCGAGGCTGATTGCTCCCCCAGATGCGGAGCCAAATATAAACGGCAGTAAATTTGTATCCAGTAGTGTGAACAGGCTAAAGATTATGATTGAAAGCAGCCAGCACACTTTGAAAGATTGTTGATTTAATAACTTGCCACTTAATTGATTTTCGCTTGATTTGATAAGTAATACAGGCATCAATGAACCACTTATTAAACCTAATGACTGAGCGCAAATCTGAGCGATTCTTAGGCCATCTAAATTGTTGAGGCCTTCGGTGTTTACATAATTAAGTAGGATTGGCCATAGTATCATATTTGTAGCAAGTGGAACGCTAAAAAATGGCAATCCTTTCGCACACAATGTGCGAAGCTTGCTAAAATGGTAGTACCTTATGTTAAAAATTGATCTATTTGTCTTTTCTAAATCGTCCTTGATAATTTTAGGGTATAACATCCTAATTGCAATGCCACAGTTTAGAAAGCTTGTTACGCCAAGCCCCAGCAGAATTCCTATCGGCCCAAGGATTAGACACCCAATTAGAGGTAAGGTGCCTTTGCTTAGGGCCACCCAAACATCTCTGAGGAATACATATTTGAACTTCCCCTTTGCAAGATGAATACTCCAGATTGTTTCAGAGAGTGAGTCGCTTAGTAGATAAGTGAATGTTATAATATTTATGGGAGTTATTTTCTCTAGTAAATAAGATGGAATTCCCCCAGACTTGTTAAGTTGCCATATGGCAAATATTGCAATAATTGCAGATGTTGCTAGGCTTGTAATGCTATATGTGGATGTTAGCTTGTTGATTTCATTTGTGGATGTTTGCTGCGGGAGCAGTACAGCATAGGAGTAGTTTGTTCCAATTCTACCGAGCGTGCATATCAGTTGAGC
>NZ_JAGQBK010000033.1:0-9633 GCF_024345595.1 Synechococcus lacustris Maggiore-St4-Slac
GAGTAACGCTGATGTTGTCGGTAACTTGGAATTTGTACCAAATCTCCCAAGCAAAGGTGCTTTCATCCGTGCCCATGAAACCATCGTTTCCAGTTACGAATGTTGGCTGACCAACGGCTGTACCAAAGGTGTTGCCTTTGATCAAAGCATCAGCCCACTGCATACCCACATACCAAGATTGGCTTTGGGCCTTTGCTCCTGCTGCGTTTGTTTCCACACCCCAGATTTGAGATGCCTTCTTAGCGCTATAGGAGTTGGAACCCCAACCGGCACTAATAGATGGAATCCAGCTCACCTTGGTTGGCTTCCACCAGCCGCTAATGGCAAGTGAATTCACATCAAATGACGACAAACCAGCGAATGGATTACCCGCTAAATTTGTACCCACAGGGATATAGCCGTAGGCTCCACTTTGGGAGTAGGCATAGGCAGCAGTTAAGTTCCAGTTAGTTGCGGTGTAAGCCAGCTGCACCGTGCCGGTGCCGCCTGAATTGTCTGTGGCAATGCCACCAGTGCTGGAATCACTATTTTTAGCGTTGGCTGCCACATAGTTGGCACTTACGCTGAAGCCATTATCAGCCCACCAGATACCAGCACCACCACCGAGGTTGAGGGTGTAGGTACCGGGGGAACCGGCGTAGGTAAAGAAGTCGAGAATTGTGTCGGCTGGATATTGGCTAGGCCACACCGCCAACATGTCGTCTTGACGCACCCTTGGGCCAGCGGTAACTGTGAAATTTGAACCGATCGGGAATTGATAGAAAACCCGATCTACGCCCATGGAGTTAGGGCCGGATCCTTCTTCATAAGCAACCTCAGCACCCAATGAGGGATAGGGATTACCAAACCATGTGCTCTGGCCAAAGTTACCCACACGCAGGCGAGTGCGCAGTAAATCTTTGCCCGTAAAGCTGGTATCTAGCGCTAAGCGAACGTCGTAGTTGAAACTAACGGCCTCGCCAATCGGCACATCACCACCGATTAAATCCTTCAGGAACTTACGCGCCGCTGCTTTTACGGTGGGGTTCTGTTGCTGCAGAGGGCTCAAGGTGCCGTATTCAGCTATCGATAGATCCAGCGGGTTTGTGAATGTGCCCGCGTTTGTGAAGCCACCAGGCGCTGTATTCGCAAACGTGCTGTATGGAGCAGTTGCAACATCGCTGGAATAGCGAATCAAGCCGCCACCTTTAACTGCCCGTGAGGCATTACCCAATGCCACCAGGTTTTGCATATCTTTTTTATCGATTAAGAATCCACCCAGGCTTGGACCAGCTGGCATTCCACCTGGTAGTACGCCATTGCCACCATTGGGGGTTGTATTTGCCATCACGCCCATCAAATCTGAAGTAACAACCGTGCCGTTTGGCAAGGCGTTATTTAAAAAACCATTAGAACGCAAACCAGCAACTGAGAGGTTAGGAGTAAAGAAAGTGCCTCCAACATAATTACTCAAGGTTGTGCCTGGTTGACCCACAACTCCAATGGAAGCACCGCTAAAACCACCAGTCCAGGTAGCCGCCTTAGTAAAGGCTTCTACGCTGCCATTTGGTGTACCCGTTGCTGAATAGCGGGCGCCGCCGGGGGTAACGCTATAGGCATTGGTTTCAACGGCGCTTTTAAATGCTGCCGATTCAGCTTGACCAGTGCCAACTTGGGCAACAGGACTGGTGCCTTTATTAGCGCCGCCGAACTTTGAGCTGCCAAGCCAAAACACCGACTGACCTTTTAACTTGGTGGTAGTTGAAAACTGGGTTGCCGCTAGTTCTGCTGTTTTTGCTTCTAGCCCATCAACCTTTGCTTTTAATACCGCTAGCTCTTTTTCAAATTCCTTAAGCAAGCGTTTTACCTGCTCTGTCATCTCCGTTACACGATCCAAGCAAGCATTCAGCAATGCCGCCGCCTCATAGCGACTCATCGCCTGTTTGCCTTTAAACGTGCCGTTTGGATAGCCAGCTACGCAGCCATACTTAGTAACCAAGTTCGACAGTGCCTGATAGGCCCAATCAGTGGGTTGCACATCAGAAAACTGGCTAACACTTGTTACCTGACCCATCTGCGCTTCTATCGCCCGCATCCGGTCGATATCTTGCTGGTCTTGATAGCGATTAACCGACCCCATATCTAGGCTTTGGGCTTGACCCGCCAATGGCGACACCACTCCCATTACCAATGGAGCAAGCAATAGCTTGCGAAATGCGTTCATGGTTCTCACACACAAAAAGAACAGGAGGCGCTATGCGCCAAACAGATAATTCCTCCTTAACCAAACAAAAGCCGTGCGAATTGATACAAAAGTGCTGCCATTGGGTCCAGAGCTGCAATTGGTTGCTTTGGCTTGGGGCCCTATTGCTGCTCTTGCTGCCGGGCCTTGATCTACCCCTGCGGGATTGGGATGAAGGGATTGTTGCCAGGGTGGCCTTCGAGCGCAGCCAACAGCTGGGCTCCTTTGCTGATCTACTGCTACCCAGCTATTGGGATGCCCCCTACCTAAATAAACCGCCCGGCCTGCACCTATTAATTGCCGTTGTTATTCACCCTTGGCTGCAGGCGGGCCTGTTGCCACCCGCCTGGGCAGTGCGTTTTATGCCTGCCCTGCTCGCCAGTGCCGTGGTACCCCTGGCCGCTGCCATCAGCCGGCGCCTACGGCCCAATCAACCCATGGCTGCTTTTTGCAGCGCCGCCATCTGTCTCACCCTTTTGCCCTTGATGCGCCATGGCCGCCTTGCCATGTTGGATGGCGCCCTGGTGAGTGCCAGTGGTTTGCTCTGGTGGCAACTGCTGCGGGCTAAACAACACCCTGCTAACGGCGGATTTTGGGCTGGCCTTGGCGGCAGTGGCCTCCTACTACTAAAAGCACCAACACTCTTGCCGGTATTAGCAGCAGGCCTGCTGCTACTGGCCATGGATCGTGTTTTAAGCAAACGCCAGTGGTTGCTATTGCTTAGTGCCCTTGCCCTGGGCCTAATGCCAGGTGTTGGTTGGCATCTCTGGCATTTTTGGGCCCGGGGTGATCAAGCCCTTTGGCTATGGGCTGGTGATGGCGCCGCAAGGGTGTTGTTGCAGGCGGGGGAAGGCAGCAACCTCGGTTGGCGGATTCCTGTTCTTGAAGTGTTGGAAGGGGGCTGGCCCTGGTTGCCCCTCTGGCCTTTTGCCATGGCCTTGGCCTGGCGGCAACGCCACACCCCAGCAGGCCGCTGGCCCCTGGGGCTGCAATTGGCCATGGCCGCCACGGTATTACCGCTACGCACCCAATTGCCTTGGTATAGCCACAGCCTTTGGTTGCCCTTTGCCCTGCTCTGCGGCCCCCAGTTAGCCCAATTGATCCAACAGCGGGGGGGTGCAGTGCTGCAGCGCCTGCCCTGGTTTTGGCTGGGGCTAGGGGCACTACTGCTAATTGCTGCCCCATTTAGCCAGCATTGGTTTGTGATTCCAGCTGCCCTTGGCTTATTACTGGGGGGCTGGGGCCTGCGGCCAGGGGTGCAAAGCAACAACCGGCGCTGGCGGGGAGCCCTGCTCTTGATCAGTGGTTGGTGGCTTTCGCTTTTCCTTTTGATGCAAGGCCCCCTATGGCTATGGGAACTGGCGGAACAGGTGCCGGTGGCAGCGGGAGCCGCCCTGGTGCGGCGGGCTGATCCCCGCATACCCATTGCCCTATGGCAAATGGCGGAACGGCCTAGCCTCAGCTGGCAAAGCCAAAGGCGTTTATTACCCCTAGGCACACCAGCGGCTGGAAACCTGCAACTGTTGAGCCTGGGTGTGGGTCCGGCCCCAGAGCTGGCGGGTTATGGCTGTATAAAAAACCACAACGGGGAAGATGGCTGGCAGTTGTGGCTATGTAAGCCAGCACCTTGAGCGGCCCCCTAAATCTCACGGTGGTGCTTGCCACCTACAACGAACGCGAAAACCTGGCGCCGATGTTGGCCAAGTTAAAAGCCCTCCTGGGCCAGCGTTATCGCCTCGAAATAATTGTGGTAGACGACGACTCCCCCGATGGCAGCGCCGATTTAGTGCGCTCCCTTGCCCGCCAGGATCCCCGCATCCACCTGATCCGGCGCGTGGGCAGGAACGGTTTATCCAGTGCCATCCGCGAAGGTTTATTAGCTGCCAGCGGTGAAGTGGCCGTTGTGATGGATGCCGATGGCCAACACGAACCGGAGGCGGTGGATTTGGCAATAAGGGAGTTGATCAGTAGCGATGCCGATCTAGTAATTGGCAGCAGGTTCCATGCCGGCGCTGTTATTGAAGGGCTTTCGCCCCAACGGCAACGGGGCTCCAGCCAAGCCAATCGCCTGGCCCGCTCCACCCTGCCCGCCTATGCCCAACTATCCGATTACATGAGCGGCTTTTTTGCCCTCAGGCCCGACCGCTGCGCTAAGGCCATTCGTGCTGTGGATGTGAGTGGTTTTAAATTTCTCTATGAGTTGCTGGCGGTGAGCAAAGGCCAGCTGCAGGTAAAGGAAATCCCCTTGCACTTTCAAGCGCGTCAGAGTGGCAGTTCCAAGCTTGATAACGCTGTGGTGTGGGATTGGCTTGTTTCCGTGGTCCACACAGCCTGTTTCAGGGTGGTGCCGAGGCGAGCGGTGAGCTTTGGCCTCGTGGGCCTAACTGGGATGGTGGTGCACTTTGCTATCTACGGCCTGATGCGCAGCCAAGGGGTGGCTTTCCTAACCACCCAACTGGTGGCGGTGATCATGGCGGCCAGTTCCAATTACTTGATCAATAATTCACTCACCTTTCGGGCTAAGCGCCTGCAGGGTTTTGCCCTTAGCGCCGGCCTGCTGAAATTTTTGCTGGTTTCATCCTTAGGTATGGCCGCAAATGTGGGTATTTCAACGGTGGTATTCGCCAGCTTGAAAGGGGGACCCATTGCCCTGCTTGCCCTGTTGGCGGGCATCCTTGTGGACTTCGTTTGGAAATACGCCGCCTCCTCCCGGTTTGTGTGGAACGTTCCCTACTGAAATTCCTATTCAGCAGCTGGGCCATAAGCCGCTTGCTGCTGCTGGCACCGCTGCTGCTGCAACCACTGCCCCAGGCCCTAAACCGCTGGGATGTGGTGCACTACCTCGCCCTAGCCCAACACGGCGCCCAAGGCAATTTGCAGGCTTTCTTTCCGCTTTGGCCCGCCTTAATTGCCTGGTTATTTTCAGCTACCGCAACGATTTCAAGCAATGGGTTTCTATGGGCTGGCTTTGGCCTTGCAAATTTTTCTTTTTTAATTGCCCTGGGGCTGATGCATCAGCAAGCCCTGCGTTTATGGGGTGATCGTGCCGCCCGCTGGACGGTGCTTCTGGCTTGTTTCAATCCCCTTAGTTTATTTGCCGCTATTCCCTACACAGAAGCCCTCTATCTACTGCTAACTGCCGCTGCCCTAAGCCAAACCGTGGCGCCCTTGCTGCAGGGAGTGGCGGCTGGTTTAGCTGCCGCCACCAGGCCCACGGGGGTGTTGCTGTTGCCGGGTTTTCTACTGCAACGCCGCTGGGCTGCAGCAGCTTTAACGGGCCTTGGCCTTGGGGCAGTGTTGCTGCTTGGTTTGCGCAGCAGTGGTGATCCATTTGCTTTTTTGCATGCCCAACAAAGCGGCTGGGGCCATCAACCGGGCCTAAACCTTTCCGGCCTGCCCCGCTGGCAGCGGCTATTCAGCCAGATCCTGCTGGGCGGGCAAAACACAGAAGCCGGTGAGCTGGTGGATTTTGTTTTTCCGGTTTTGATGCTCAGCTGCGCCCTGCTGGCCATAACCGCCTGGCGCCTAAATCAAAATCGCCCTAACAGTGCCCTAATACTTGGCGGCATCAGCCTTATGGGTGCCTGGTTGCTGGCGGGCAGTCCATTTCTAAATGGGGCTATGGCAATAGCAAGCGCTGCCCTTTTGCTTTGGGGTTGGGCCCGTTTACCCCTAGAGCAACGCTGTTTTGCCTTGGCAAGCATTGCCGCCTACCTACTCAAACAAAACACGATCAGCTTTGAGCGCCACCTCTATGCCACGGTGCCCCTATTGCTATTGCTTGGTTTATGGGCAAGCCTGCATCCCCGTTGGGCCAAATTATTACTTGGTTTTAGCTCCCTACTTTGCCTTGTATTTGGCCTGCGCTTTGCCAGTGGTGGCTGGGTGGGTTAAAGCAAAGCCCGTTCAGCACAGGCGCGGCTTTGGCTTGAACTTGGGGCGCCACGTTTAAGCACCAGCGCTCCATCAGCGCAATGCACCACCCCATAGGCACCCTGATCTAAGAGCTGCAGGCTGCGGGCCCGCAACACCAATAATTGATCACGATCTTCTGGAAATGCAGCCAAGAAAGGGCGATGGAAACGGGGTAAAAGGGCGATCCAATCCACCGGCTGGGGTTTGCCCTGGCGATTAAGGAAATCGCTATGAAATGGATAACGCAGCAGCACTGGCCGCTGGGCCAGCCTTGGCAATAAAGGCGTGTGGGCCGCCACCGATGCCCCGGGCGGAATAACAGCCAAAGCGGCGAGGGCCGCTTGGCGGCGGGCCCATTGCTCCTGAATACCAGCCTGGGCCCAGGGCTTAATGCTGTCTGGAATTAAGGCGGAAAGGCTGCGGTGGGGGTTGGCGCTAAGGGCTAATAACAATGAAAGGGCAATGACAGCTGTCCAGAGGCGCCTAAACCATTTACTGCCATATAAACCCTGGTGGCTGCGCCACCAAAACACCACACCGCCAAATACCCCAGGCGCTAAATACAACACATAGCGCAAACCTGTGGCAAGGGCGCTGAAACCTTTAGCCGCTAGGGCAATAAATAATGGCGCCGCAATTAATAACCACACATCAATTGAAAACAACGGCACCAGCGCCAGGGGCAACATCGGTGCCAGCAGATATTCAAGGCTGCGGCCAGGCGGGCTCACCAGTTCCTGGAGCAGTTGCTGCGGTTGCTTTGCCAATGCCCAAAGCAACCCCAAGGTGCCGCCGGCACTTTGATATTGACCAAATTTTTCCGAAAGGAAGCGTTCATTCACATCAGCGCCCAGCAATGGCTGCAGCCAGGCTGTTACCAGCACCACGTAAAAAACCGACCAAATCAATACAGCTGCCGCCAGCCGGCGCCTTGGCAGCCGCAACACCCCCCACAGGCCAATGCTAAAACTCACAATCCCGGCATCACCCCGCACCAAGGTGATCATCAAGGCCGCACCTAGGGCAGGCCAGCAACGCCCCTGGCGCAGGGCCCAAATCAAACAAAAACCCAGCAGTGGCACTGGGCATAGGTCGTGAAAATTCTCAAGCAGCGGCCCAATCAGGGTGATGGAGCAGTAGTAGGCAAGCGCAATCCGTAGGCCAATAGCTGCGGCCGGCCCCTCAGAAATAGCCAACTTGAACAGCATCAAGCCACCTGCGGTGAGTAAACCCACCTGCACTAGGGGCAGGGCATAGATGCCAAAAATTGGAATTAATGGCACCCAGAGCTGGCTAAGCAAATTGAGGTGCTGGCTGGCATGCAAATAGCCCAACTGGGGCAATTGCCCCCCTAATTTCACCGCCGCCGATAGTTCCGCAGAGAGGGTGCTTTCAAACCAACGGCCCTGGCTACCACTCCAGAGCTCCTGCAAAAACAAGCCTTGGTCGTAGCTGGCGCTGAAACCCTCCAACCGCCATAGCTGCAGGCCAAAACCAAATACAAAAAAAGCTGTTGCCGCTAAGGCAAGCTGCCGATGGATCGGCTCCCGGAGGACCATTGGAACACCGCAGAGCAAGGATGCGTTTAATTCTCCCTGGCCCCTGGCTACCGATGCTGCTGGGTGCTGCCCTGCGGCTTGTGAATATCAACGCCCCAATCATTGGTGTGCACAGTTGGCGCCAGGCAGATACCGCTGGCCTAGCCCGTAATTTCCACCTCAACCATCTGCCAATTTGGCTGCCCCAGGTGGATTGGGGTGGTGCTGGCAGCGGCTATGCCGAAACCGATTTCCCGATTTATTCCTTTGGCGTAAGCCTGCTTTATCAATTGTTTGGCGTGCAGGAATGGTTGGCGCGGGGCCTCAGTTTGCTCTGCAGCATTGGCGCCATCTATTTAATTCAAAGGCTTGGCAGCAACCTGTTTGGCCGGGAGGCGGGCTGGTGGGGCGCCCTCTTTTTTGCCCTTCTGCCCCTGTCGGTTTTCTATGGCCGCAGCGTGCAACCGGAAGCACTGCTGATGCTCAGCTCGGCCCTTGCCCTGGAGAGGGGCTTGGCCTTTCAACAGCGGGGCGGCAAGCTCAACTTGGCCTTGGCTGGCATTGGCTTAGCGGCGGCCAGTTTGATTAAGGTGCTGCCCCTGTTTTGGCTTGGGGTACCGCTGTTGGCCCTTAGCTGGCGGAGGTGGCAGCTGTGGTTGGTGGGGGGCCTGGTGTTGATCGCAACCGTTGCTTGGTATTGGCATGCCCATCAGCTATTTCTGGAAACAGGTTTGAGCTTTGGCTTTTGGGGCAGTAAAGCCTCCCGCTACAGCTGGGGCGATTTATTGAACTGGCGTTACTGGGGCGACATCTTGCTGCGCTTTAGCCTGCGGGGCCTTGGGCTGGTGGGGCTACCACTGTTGATTTGGGGCCTTTGGCTACCAGCGCAAAGCAAACAAGAAAAAATATTGCCGCTTGGCTTGCTTGCGGTGTTGCTTGCGGGGGCATTAGCCCCCAGCTCCAGTTATATCCATGAGTATTACCAATTACCGCTTTTGCTATTTGCTTGCCCGCTGCTGGGAAAGGCTTGGCAGGATCTATGGAAACGCGCCACTTCGATCGGCAGGCGCTGGTTGGTGATCGGCTTTTGCCTAATGGTGCTGATCAGCCTCGCGGTGCTGCGGCTTAATTATTGGAATCTAGAAAATGTTGCGAGCTCACCAATTTGGGCCCAGGCCCAAGAAATAAAAGCCCAAACGCCAAGCAATAAACCGCTGGTGAGTGTTACCGCTGGTGATCCAACCCTGCTCTACCTGAGCGATCGCAAGGGCTGGCTTTTGCCACCGGAGGCGATTAATCAAAACCTTATAAACCAATTAAAACAGCAGGGGGCCAGTGCTGTTGTTGGTTCTTGGCAAAGAATTGAAAACTACTCGGCTTTCCCAGATGGGCCCACAAAAGAAAATTTAAAAAAAGTATTACTCAATCCTAAATATAAAAAGCCAACTAAATCAGAGGAAAACTACATAATAAAAATTGATTAAATATTAATTAATTGATTGAATATTAACTGCAATTACTCCTTTAAATAACGATGCCCCCGGATTGCTCCGGGGGCTCTCGCCGGGTTCGCTATGGCGCGAAACCGTTTGATCAGGAAGCGAATGCCTTTATCAGGCGGCCTTCTCCGCGATCAGCAAACCCTGCATTTTGGAACTCTGGGACACGGGCACCTCCTCCTTTTTGGATGATGCTGACCGGTAAAGCCTTCGGTAGCAAGATCAAAAGATCCAGCTACCACTTCACTGTCAGCGGAACCCAGCCAGTTTAACCAATAAAAAAGGCGCCCCGGGGACGCCTTTCTGCAAAAATATGGATTTAAACGGCCTTAGAGGGCGTTTCCACGGGGCAGAACCTCTTCTGGGAAGATGAAATTTTCATGGGGCTGGTCGGCTGGTGCCATCCAGGCGCGTAAACCTTCATTCAAAAGAATGTTCTTTGTGTAGAAGGTTTCAAATT
>NZ_JAGQBK010000034.1:0-9179 GCF_024345595.1 Synechococcus lacustris Maggiore-St4-Slac
TAGGGCTTTAAATCCTCTTTTTGGCGGGGCTAGCTGTTGCCCTCAAAGGCCCATTTGCCACCATTTACCTGCATCAACGGCTTTTTAAGCAATAACTGCCGGAGCTAAACCAACCAAGCGGGCATGATTTACCAGTTTTTTGGATTGCTTCCCGTTCATTACTTCGGTTGCTGAGGCAGTAGTTACCGGAGCTAAAAAAACCAAGCGGACAGCTGCTACTACTTTTTTCTATTGCCCCGCGGGTATTACCGCTAGTAGAAGGAACGCAATAATTGCCAGAGCTGTAGTAACACAAAGGGCAGCTACCAGTTTTTGTAATCGGCCGTATCGGTTGTTGGGCGTAGCTGGTAGGGCTTAATGTGAGTATGAACAAAAACCTGCACAGTCAAATCGATAAAAAGACTTTTTGCATCCGAGTTAATTAATCAGCCTCAAAATAATAGTACTAGAAACTTTAAAAATAAATTCTATCGGTAAGGTTAGGATCTGATTAAAAGCTCTGGAAAATGAAAGTTGACATAGAAATAAATTTTAAAGTATTGCAAGCCAAAAGGAAAACAGAATCCACCTTTGAGTGTTGAGTTAATAGCTACCACATACAAAGTTTAGAATTCTCGCTTACTCCACAATTAATTCAACAGTAAGCGATATAAGTGGAAACGTAGAATTTAGCTTTGTTTGCAGTTGGTATTTCTTGATGTAAATTACAAGCAATTAATTATATTTAATTACGGCTTTTCTTGGTTATAGTTAAAATTATTTTTATTATTTGTTGTGCTCTTGCGCCAATCAATATGTTCATATTCATGTCCATAGCCAGGCCATGATCTATTTTCATCGCAATAATCTATTAAACGAATAAGTGCCCAGCCATCAATTTCCTAAATTGCTGCGGTGTTTTTAAGATTGAGGCTGATATCTACCATTGATTAGCTCTGTGATGCATACCTGGAATCGCAAACCTGATTACCTGTGTGCCTTTATTAAGCACAATTCCAATTCCAAGCCCAGATATCCCACCAGCCGCGGCACTCGGAAGAAAAAATATCCACCTTAGGAATTCCATGATTTGATTTTTAAATGTTTACTCATCATCTCCAAAAAAATCATTATCTAACTTGCCGATGGGAATTGTTCGAATGATCTGAACACCTACGCAGTATTCAATCATCAACTTTGCGAACTCTGGCCCATCTATCAGTTTTAGTCGCTTTGTTGTAAGGCCACTTGCAAAATCTCTTGCATCTGCTGTGAATTTGCTGCTGGTAACAAATACACCTTTGCTACAGCCCCCATGATCCATGGCACCAAGAAAACTCTGGACGATAGGGCGCCCAACTGAATTATCGGCGTAGCGTTTGGCTTGTATGTATATCTGATCAAGCCCCAGCTTGTCTTCATTAATCCTTCCGTCAATGCCACCATCTGGGCCACGCGGTACACCCTGCATTGATCTCATATCACCGCCTCCGTAGCCCATTGCTGCAAGCACTTGTAAAACAATCCGCTCAAACCTTGCTGGCTCACATGTCTTTAAATTTTCAAGCAGCTCAACCACTAAACCGTCTCTAAGAGCCGTTATGCCCTCCTCGATTAGCTCCTCAGGTGTTGAATCCGACGAAACAATGTCGTCCTTCCCTGAACTATTAGCTAGTGATTGCTCAGCTTTGCGAGCTTGATGAGCTTGGTACTCGGGAAAACTTTTTAAGTCTGCCAATGTTGCTGGCCTTCCAAGCGCCAACAATGAAGCTGCGTTTACTCCCAACTGCCAATGCGCCCTTTTAGGGCTAGCTATTGCACCAGCAACCTTCAAGTAGGAGGAAGCCCAACCGATTCTGTTCCTGACGATTGAGTTGCCACTTGTTTCATGGGTAATTGCAACCTGTTCTGGAGTTAATCCAGTGCTTTTGATTACTGCATCAGTCGCATCCTGGCGATACATCTCACCATTGGCCTGTAGCACCAATAGGAGTGGTGTCATGAACTCGTGGAATTTAGGCAGATCAGGCACTGCTATTGGTGAAGCTCTGCTAAGCATGGCAGGGTTGTTCCTTAGATTTGATAAACAGAGAACGAAGTTTTGTCTAACTCTCCTTTAACCGCAGACAAGAAACCCATTGGTGCTAGGAGCTTTCCCCTGGTACACAAGCTCATTCAGTTTGCAGATCTGAGGCGTTATTACGCCGAGATGAGAGAGGCACTTAAGTCAGCCAACCGCCAAACTGGTTCATATAAAGGCTGGGTTACACGTTGGAAAAACAAGGCCGCAGGACTTGAATTAGAACGTAAGCGGCTTGCACTTGAGGTCGAGAGCCATGTCCACGAGAAGAAGGTTCTCACGGAGCAACTGCGGTCTATCAGTGAGGACTACCAAGCAATGGGCATGGTTATGGCCAAGCTCGAGCATTTCGAGAACGCTGTAAACGATCTTCGCCGCATGAAACTGGTAGCCGACGAGCAGAGCATCTTCACTGGTTACTGGTCAGCGAATGCTCAGAAAGACCTTCGCTTGGGCGTGGATAACTTCCTTGAAGCTGTTGACGAGGTAATGGATGACGAATGGGTGGCGCCTGAAAAAAATATTGCTTCCACCTAATGGCAAAGAAGCTCCTATCTGAGCAGTTTCGTGAACAGCTACAGAACCTGGGATCAAGTCTTGCGACTCACACCAGATCGCTAGAGGAGCACTTCGATAAACAAGAGGCTTTTCTGGCCTTGCGCCACCATGAACTTGAGGAGGCAGCAACAGAAATGTTGCCTGCTGCCAAAGATGCAGCCGGAGCGTTGGAAATAGCTCTTGCCCCAATTGTTAAAGGTGAGCTGGCACTACTAACAGTGTCTGATCTAAAAAGCCTGTGTTCAAAATCAGGGCTCAAGGGATTTTCTAAGTACAAAAAGGCTGAGCTTGTTTCTTTTCTCAAGGCCAGTGGTATTGAGTCTCCACCGTTGCCGGTAAAAAAACTATCCCGTGCTCAGCTGGAAGCAATTGTTTACGCAATTTTAGCTACTAAGGGTATGGAATAACCTTGGTCTGATAGCCATTACCTACAGATAGAGCCACTCGTGACCTACAGCACTGAAACCCCAATTGGTGCAACAGATGCGGAAGGGCAGTTTGATGATTTTTTAGGCGCTCTCACTGCCTTGGGTGGCTCTGCTGGGAATGGGAACTTGAGGGAGGTCCTCGAGTGGGATCAAGAAAGCTATGAGGCTTGCAGAGACGAACTGATTAACCGTGGATTGATCGTTCCAGGCAGGGGGCGCGGTGGTTCTGTTGTCCTTGCTGGAGAAGACGAGGGAGGGGGAGACGGACCATCCGAACCAGCCAAGCGATCAAGGACGACCCGTGCCAGCAATGGAAAATCCGGCAGCTCCTTTGAACAGGCGTTCCGGGTAATCGATGACTGCCTTCGTAAGGAGTCCGGTTGTGGCACCGAGCTCGACTACACCGAGCAGACCTCTTGGCTTCTGTTCCTCAAATACCTCGATGGCCTTGAGGAGGATCGCGCCGCAATGGCCCTGCTCGAAGGGCGCAGCCACCAACCGATCCTTGAGGATCTATACCGCTGGAACAGCTGGGCTGCACCAAAGGATTCAAGTGGTCAACTCGATCACAACGTTGCGGTCACGGGCGACGACCTTCGTGATTTTGTGACCTTGCGCCTGTTCCCCTACCTGGAGCAGTTCAAGCAACGGGCCATCGGGCCAGACTCCATCGAATACAAGATCGGTGAGATTTTTGGGGAGATCCGCAACAAGATCTCCAGCGGCTACAACCTCCGTGAAATCATCGATGTGATCGATTGCCTGCGCTTCCGCTCCCAAACTGAGAAGCACGAGCTCTCGATGCTGTACGAGGAAAAGATCAAGCGGATGGGTAACGCTGGCCGCAATGGCGGTGAGTACTACACGCCCCGGCCACTGATTCGCTCGATCATCAAGGTCGTTAACCCACAAATTGGCGAGACCGTCTACGACCCTGCGGTTGGCTCTGCAGGCTTCTTATGCGAAGCATTTGAGTACATGAGTAAGGGCGGCTCAACAGGCCGAGAGCTCACCACCGAAGACCTCAACACCCTTCAAATAAAGACCTTCACTGGCAAGGAAAAGAAGAGCCTCGCCTATGTGATCGCCATCATGAACATGATCCTGCATGGGATTGAGGCACCCAAGATCATTCGCTCCAACACACTCACCGAGAACTTGAGCGATGTGCAGGAGCGTGACCGCTATGACGTGATCCTTGCCAACCCACCCTTTGGCGGCAGTGAACGCAGTGAGGTTCAACAGAACTTCCCGATTCGTTCCGGTGAAACTGCCTATCTGTTTTTGCAGCACTTTATTCGGATGCTTCGTGCGGGTGGCAGGGCGGGTGTAGTGATCAAAAATACATTCCTTTCTAATGTCGACAACGCTTCTGTCGCCCTGCGGCAGAAGCTCCTTGAAGAATGCAACCTCCACACCGTGCTCGATTGCCCTGGTGGGACATTCCAGGGAGCAGGAGTCAAAACGGTCGTCCTGTTTTTTGAGAAGGGCACACCAACCCAGAAGGTGTGGTTCTACCAGTTGGATCCAGGTCGCAACATGGGTAAAACCAATCCACTCAATGACCGTGACTTGAGTGAGTTTATTGAGCTACAACAGAACTTTGCCGACTCACCCAAAAGCTGGAGCATTGATGTCGCGGCTATCGACTCGGAGACATTTGACTTATCGGTGAAGAACCCCAACGGTGGCGAGGAAATCGTGCACCGCAGCCCTCAAGAAATCATAAACGAAATCGCCGCGCTGGATGGCGAGAGCGCGCAAGTGCTTGCCAACATTAAGGCGCTGCTATGAAGACGGGGTGGCAGACAAAGAAGCTGGGTGATGTGTGCGACTTTGAAGGTGGCTCGCAGCCTCCGAAGTCCGAATTCATCTACGACGAGAAGCCCGGCTACGTGCGCTTCCTGCAAATCCGCGACTTCGGCAGCGACAAAAACATCACCTACATTCGCCACTCGAAAAAGAATCGGCTCTGCGATGAAAGCGACATCCTGATTGGCCGCTACGGTGCGTCGGTTGGGAAAATTCTCACGGGCAAGGCTGGCTCTTACAACGTGGCATTGATGAAGACGCTTCCAAATCTGGAAGTCCTCGACCAATCGTGGTTCTACCACTTCCTCATCTCGGATGAATTTCAAAAGCCGCTCCTGAATGTTGCCGACCGTTCAGCGCAAGCCGGTTTCAGCAAAGACGACATCTATAACTTTCCCGTTCCCGTCCCCCCGCTGGCCGAACAGCAGCGGATCGTTGGGCTGCTGAATGAAGCGTTTGAGGGCCTCGCCACCGCCAAAGCTAACGCCGAAAAGAACCTTCAAAACGCCCGCGCCCTCTTCGAAAGCCACCTCCAATCCGTCTTCACCCAGCGCGGCCCGGGGTGGGTGGAGAAATCGCTTGGCGAAGTCGGCAAGGTCTCGATGTGCAAGAGAATCTTCAAGGAGGAAACCACAACGACCGGCGACATTCCGTTTTACAAAATCGGGACGTTCGGAAAAGAGCCCGATGCCTTTATTCCGATTCAAATCTATAACGAATATAGGACGAAGTACTCCTTTCCAAAGAAAGGCGATGTTCTCATCTCGGCGTCGGGAACCATCGGACGCCGCGTCCGATATGACGGTGAGCCAGCATATTTTCAGGATTCGAATATCGTCTGGATTGATAACGACGAAGAGCGGGTCCTTAACGATTTCCTATATCACTTCTACGGAGCGTGTAAGTGGAACTCAACGAAGGGCGCTACCATTTCCCGTCTCTACAATGACAATCTCAGGGGAATCGTGATTGCATTCCCTGAGTCGCATCAGGAGCAGAGGCTTATTGTCACTCAGCTCGACGACCTCCACGAAGAAACCCAACGCCTCGCCCGCCTCTACGAGCGGAAGTGCGCTGCGCTGGAGGCGTTGAAAAAATCGCTACTGCATCAGGCTTTTAGTGGGGAGCTTTAATTACCGCTAATGAACGAAGCGGAAACTCGCGCTGAACTTATCGATCCACTTCTAGTCGCAGCTGGGTGGGGAGTGGTTGATGGCAGCAGGATTCGCCGTGAGTACTCCATCACTCCTGGCCGCATTGAAGGAGCGGGTAAGCGTGGGAAGTCTTTAACTGCCGATTACGTACTCACCTATCGAAATTGTCAATTGGCGGTGGTGGAGGCAAAACCCGACACCGCACCGCTAACTGAGGGTGTCGCTCAAGCCAAGGACTACGCCAACAAACTGCAAATCCGTTTGACCTACTCCAGTAATGGCCTTGGTGTTTACGCCATTGATATGGCAAGTGGCGAGGAAGGTGAGGTTGAAGCCTTCCCCTCGCCAGAGGAGATATGGAACCGCACCTTCGCGGTTGAGAACGAGTGGCGTGATCGCTTTTCTGCCATCCCCTACCAAGACAAAGGAGGCAGTTGGCAGATTCGCTTCTACCAAGACATTGCCGTGAGGCGGGTATTGGAAGCGGTCGCCGCCCGCAAAGACCGCATCCTGTTGACCCTTGCTACGGGAACAGGCAAGACCTCAATTGCCTTCCAGATCATCTGGAAGCTGTTCCAAGCCAGATGGAACCTCTCATACCAACCCACCAGACGCCCTCGGATCCTTTTTCTGGCCGACCGAAACACTCTCGCAAAGCAGGCTTTCAACGACTTCACCAGCTTCGCGGCCTTTGAGGAGAACGCCCTGGCCCGCCTTCGGCCAGATGAGTTGCGTAAGAAAGGTCGGGTACCGACCAACGCCAGCGTTTTTCTGACGATCTTCCAGACGTTCATGTCTGGTCCTGCGGAAAATGGCAATCCATCGCCATGGTTTGGCCAGTACCCGCCTGACTTCTTTGATTTCATCGTGATCGACGAGTGCCACAGAGGAGGCGCAAACAGCGAATCAACTTGGCGGGACATCCTCGAATACTTCAAGCCAGCGGTGCAGCTGGGTTTGACGGCTACCCCTCGTCGCACGGAAAACACCGACACCTACGCCTACTTCGGCGAGCCGGTCTACACCTATTCGCTCAAGGAGGGGATCAACGACGGATACCTCACGCCTTTCCGCGTCAAGCAGATCAGCACCACGCTGGATGAATACGTTTACACACCTGATGACATGGTGCTGGAAGGTGATGTTGACGCTGGCCGCCGCTACACCGAAGCCGAGTTCAATCGCATCATCGAGATAAAGCAGCGCGAGAAGCAACGAGTGGAGATCCTGCTCAACCAGATCGACCAACGCCAAAAAACCATTGTTTTCTGCGCCACCCAGGAGCACGCGCTGGCAATCCGCGACCTAATCAACCAACTCAAGAGCAGCTCCAATCCCAACTACTGCCAGCGAGTCACGGCTGACGATGGCGAGCTTGGCGAGACGCACCTAAGCGACTTCCAGGACAACGAAAAGTCGATCCCAACGATCCTGACGACTTCCCAGAAGCTCTCAACAGGGGTGGACGCCAGGAACATTCGCAATATCGCCCTGCTGCGACCGGTCAACTCAATGATCGAGTTCAAGCAAATCGTTGGTCGCGGCACGCGCCTCTATGACGGCAAGGACTATTTCACGATCCTCGACTTCGTGAAGGCATACCAGCTGTTTAGCGATCCCGAATGGGATGGACCCCCTGAAGCCGTGGATACCGACCCCAAACAACCAACGCCCAAAGGCGATATCGAAGAACCTGACAAGCCTGAAGATGATGATGGCGGCGAGGAAAAACTTCGCCGTAGCAAGGTGAGCATCAAGCTCGGTGATGGGAAGGAACGGGCACTGCAGCACATGATGGTGACGAGCTTTTGGCACCCTGATGGCAAGCCGATGAGCTCGACCCAGTTCATCGAACTGCTCTACGGCCAATTGCCTGAATTCGCTAAGAATGAGGCCGAACTCCGTGAGATATGGAGTTCACCAGCTACCCGTAGCAAGCTCTTACAGGGCTTGGCTGAAAAGGGTTTTGGTGTTGAGCAGCTTGCCGAAATCCAATCAATCATTTCAGCCGAAAACAGCGACCTGTTTGATGTGCTGGCCTACGTCGCCTATGCCCTTGGTCCAATCCCGCGAGAAGAGCGTGCCCAACAAGCTCGCTTATACGTTGATTCCCGCTTCACTTCTAAGCAGCAAGTTTTTATTGACTTTGTGCTCCAGCACTACGTGACGATGGGCGTTCAGGAGTTGGCGCAGGAGAAGCTTGCGCCCCTTCTACGGCTTCGATACCAGAACTCGATTGCTGATGCACTGAATGACCTAGGTGGACCAAAAGAAGTTGGCGAGATGTTCGCTGGATTCCAGAGGTATCTTTACAAGATAGGGATTTCCGAATAAAAAATATAAATATTTCACGAAGCCTTAGGTTACACATTAATGAAATCCTCCTCTTAATTCTGGTAAAGATTTTGGCGCTAATTTAAATTAAATTCGATCTTGGGGTAAATTCAAGAACTGCCTAACACAACAAAATAGATTCATAAGAAACTGATCCACCTATGTTGTAATTGTGGACTTTATTGCAGTTTGCGCAGGTTTCATTTTTAGGATATCCACGATTTCATTATATTACTTGTTAAACAAAAGGGTTTAGTGATGCTAAAATATTAAAAAATTTAAAGCGCCGCCACACATGTGTGAACTTTCTGGTAAGGCCCAGCGCTCATTATTTCGCAAATTAGTAGTTTCATAAACTCGCCCTCTTGTGTCGCCACTACGAGTATGGAAACAATTTGGTTTATAGGTAAGACAGACCTTTACTTTATCCCCAGGTTTACTTCTGTGAATTGCAGGAATTGTGTCATTTGACACCTGGTAGCCACCATTACTAAATATTAATGCCGAGCCAGAGTCTGGAAGGCCAATATAAATATCATTTTCATCAGGTGCTTGAAGCCGATAATTTATTTCTATGATAAAGGTCTCGGCGCATGAACCTACCTGCTTAGGAAGTGGTGCAGCTATAGACAAGGGAAGTTGAAGCACACTTACTGATATCAGCAAGATAATTAGTCTCATGATTGCCTACAGTTCATATCTAGTGTTTGCCAAATTAAGCCTGATTGTAGACGAATTTGTTTTATTTGCTAAGCATAATTTTTGATACTTTCATCGCTTCAATATTCAATACCCCTAACCCTAGTTACTCTCCTAGCTTAACTCTCTCACAGC
>NZ_JAGQBK010000035.1:0-9153 GCF_024345595.1 Synechococcus lacustris Maggiore-St4-Slac
GTGAACTTTGTAAATATCCGCCAGTGGCTTGCATCCGTTCAATTCATTCTTGCCTTCTTCTTTCTTGTTGGTCACCTCTGGCATGCAGGTCGTGCTAGGGCGGCAGCCGCTGGCTTTGAAAAAGGAATCGACCGCAAGGCCGAACCAGTGCTGGCAATGCCAGATTTGGATTGATATTTATCAATCAATCAATATCTCTAGCCCTCGCAGAAATGCGGGGGCTTATTGTTGCGGGCAATAATTGTGCTAAAGTAAAATAGATCCAACAAAATTAGTTTTATCTAATGACATCACAAAGAGACTTTACAGAAAAAGCATCAATTGAAGCAACAGAATCAGATATCAAAATAAATGAATCCGCCTCAGAAGTATGGGCACAAGCAGCTGATCAGTTACCAGCTGAAATCAACATACAAGGCAAGATATACAAGAGCTCTGATCTAAGTGGTAGGGCAAGGAAACTGCTAGTTATTTATCTTGCTGATATACGGTTAATTGGCCAACAAAGGGAGATGTTGGCACTTGCAGAACTGGGCCTCAAAAGCCTAGAAAAAGAAATTATTACTGCTGCTGAAAATAATTAGCAGATTATTTACCTAAGAACCTTTAAAGCGCTCGCCAACACGTGCATCTATAATAAAGATTAAAAAAACCGCATCCAACACTTGACGTAACAACTAAGTATTGTAAAACTGAGATAATTCATTTAGAGAGTGGAATGAGAAAAAAATTAGTTGGTAAATTCGTTTTAGGTACTGGCATATTCTTGTTAACTAATAATTCGTCAGCTTTAGCGCAAATAGGCCTTTGCACCCCAAACCCACTAACTAGTTTTACTTACGCGGGAGGGGGATCCCCTTTGGTTTTTGCCGGAGGTGGCACTCCGCTTAGCATTACAACAGCAGGTGCCGGTTTAAACATAACAGGCGGAGGCAGCCCACTTTCAATAACAGGAACAGGAGGAGCCACCGTACAGGTTGGAGGAACCTTTACTGCGGCATGTGGTGGAATCGCTTGCGTAGGCGTCGGTGATATTACAATTGATGGTGCAGGGGGATTTGTTATTGCTGGTGGCTCTGAATATGTTTTCACCTCGGAGGCTAGTACAACAATTGTTGGAGATGGTTCGTATACATTAACAATGGATGGTACGTATACTTTCACCAGCGAAGGTGTTTTTGCAACCACAACCTGTGGATCAGAAGCCGTTGTTGGCTCTTACGCAGCTGGCAACCAAAGCATCGCAAATGGTATTGGAGCAACAGCTCTTGGAACTGGCACGAGTGCAACTGGTGCTGGAACGATTTCTATTGGTAATGTCGTACAGAGTGCAGGTGATCAAACAGTTGCTATAGGTAATCAAGTTGCAGTTGATGGAGCTCAAGCTGTTGCTATCGGAAACTTAATAACTTCTGCTGGAACTGAATCTGTTGCTATCGGCGATGAAGCGGCTGCAGCTGGTGCTGCTGCTATCGCGATCGGTAATGAAGCTGAATCCGTGGGCGCTCAATCAGTTGCAATAGGTAATGAAGTTGCAAGTGCTGGAACTGAATCTATCGCGATCGGTAATGAAGCTGAATCCGTGGGCGCTCAATCAGTTGCAATAGGTAATGAAGTTGCAAGTGCTGGAACTGAATCTATTGCTATTGGCGATAAAGCGGCTTCTGCTGGCGCTACTTCTATCGCGATCGGTAATGCAGCTGCATCCGCTGGTGCTTCATCTATCGCAATCGGCAATACCGTTGCAAGTGCTGGTACTGAATCTATTGCTATTGGCGATGTAGCGGCTTCTGCTGGTGCTGCTGCTATCGGTATTGGTAATGCTGCAAATGCAGCTGGTATAGAAGCCATTGCCATTGGCAGCGAGGCATCGGCAGGTGGGTTTTATAATATTTCTATTGGTACTCGTGCAACTAATTTATACGCAAGTGGAGCTATTGCTATGGGCAATTTAGCAGCTAATGGCGGCGGTGCAGCTAACATTGCCATTGGCAATCTTGCTGTAACTGGTATCGGTGCAACTAACATTGCCATTGGAAATGCTGCTGCAACTGGTGGCGCTGCAGGTGACATTGCTATTGGAAATGCTGCTGGAACTGGTGGAGCTGGAGGTGCTATTGCCATTGGCAATGGTGCTGGAGCTGGAGGTAGTGCAGGTTCGATGGCGATTGGTAACAATGCTTCGACCTCAGGGGGAATCAACCAGATCGCCCTTGGAAATACCGTCAAAGCAATTGGAGATAGCACAATTGCCGTAGGTGATAACGCTCTAGCAAATAAGAAGGGAGCGGTAGCTATTGGCAGTCAGACAAATGCAACTGGTAGTGATGCAATAAGTATTGGCACTAATACCACTGCATCCAGTGAAAATGCAATAGCTATTGGCACAAATGCAAATGTTTCTGCACCAAATGCAAATGCTTCTGCAGAAGGTGCAGTTGCAATTGGCTCAAGTTCATCTTCAACAGCCGAATACGCCACTGCACTTGGTTCAAGTTCATCTTCAACAGCCGAATACGCCACTGCACTTGGTTCATCTGCTAATGCATCTGCAGAAGGTGCACTTGCCCTCGGTTATTCATCTGCTGCTTCTGGTGTTAATTCAATTGCTATTGGTGCCTATTCAATTGCTTCATGTGCCAACTCTTTTGTTTTAGGTGCTGGTGCAATTGCAAACGGCAATGGTGCCGGTGCAATCGGTTATCAAGCTAATACTCAAGGTGCCAATGCAATGGCTATTGGTGTTGGAGCTTGTGCTACTAATACCAGCTCATTTGCTTTAGGAACAAATGCTCTCGCTTCCGGGCAAGATGCTTCGGCTTTTGGTGTTAACGCAAAAGCTATTGGAACAAATGCCATTGCCGTTGGTACCAACGCTTCAGCCAGTGGTACTAACTCCTTAGCCTTCGGGGCAAACGCAAATGCAACCCAAACAAATTCATTTGTTATAGGCTCATCTGCACAAGCATGTGGCATTAATTCAGGTGCAATTGGAGCAGCAGCAAGAGCGAATGGAAATGATTCCCTAGCCATAGGAGTTAATTCTTTTGCTAACGGAACTGCTTCAATGGCAATTGGTGTGAATTCATTCGCTCAATTTGATAATTCAATTGCTTTTGGAACCAACGCTGTTGCTTACGGAATTAATTCAACTGCAATAGCATTTCAAGCTAATGCTTCTGGTACTAATTCATTAGCAGTTGGTGTATCAACAAGAGCCTCGGGCCTTAATGCCACCGCAATAGCTGTAAGCGCATTTGCTTCTGGAACAGACAGCATCGCAATTGGTGTATGCGCCCAAGCATCCGGCAGCCAAGCCATGGCATTAGGTACCTACGCACAAGCTAATGGCATTAATTCAACTGCGATTGCCTCTAACGCTCTTGCTTCTGGTAACAATGCCGTTGCTCTTGGTGTATACGCCAGTGCAACAGCTGAAAGCGCTATGGCATTTGGCACCACTGCTAATGCTAGTGGTATAAATTCAACTGCGATTGCCTCTAACGCGAGAGCATCAGGTGCTAACAGTATTGCTATAGGTGTTAACGCAACGGCTTCTCAAGCAAACTCACAAGCTTTTGGGGTAAATGCAACTGCCTCGGGAATAAACGCTGTAGCTATTGCTGCCTCCTCGTTTGCCAATGGAAATAATGCAACCGCAATGGGTGTTCTTTCTCAAGCAACTGCTGAAAATACAGTTGCAATAGGCACTGAAGCAATTTCTAATTCAATTGGTTCACTTTCCTTTGGTGCGGGTGCTCAAGCAGTAGCTAACTACACAATGGCTTTTGGAGTTGGCGCTCAAGCAACAGCTGCTAACGCAACCGCAATTGGTAGAAATGCGCGAGCAACTAGCGAAGCAGCACTTGCCGTTGGGTTAGCAGCACAAGCTACCGGCAATGTTGCGCTTGCGTTAGGGATGAATGCCCAAGCCCTTGCAACTGATTCATTCGCAGCAGGTGCATTTGCCATTGCAACTCAAACCAATTCATTAGCTTTGGGTACTGCTTCTCAAGCCACTGCCGTAAATGCAATGGCCCTTGGCACCAACACAAAAGCAACAAGTAATGGTGCATTTGCAGCAGGCCTATCAGCTTCTGCTACTGGAATTGATGCAATGGCACTTGGCATGTTTTCGATTGCATCAAACACAAATAGTTTGGCTTATGGATCAGGGGCTTTAGCAACGGCAGTAAATGCTATGGCCACTGGCACCGGTTCAATAGCTAACGCCGCAGCTGCTATTGCGTCTGGCGCTGGTGCTCAAGCCACTAATCTTGGCGCTATTGCCTATGGCGCCTACGCAATTGCTTCTGGTAATCAATCAATTGCCATGGGCAGTAATTCTCAATCCCTAGGTTCTAATTCAACTGCTATTGGTATCAATGCTTTGGCAACCAATGCAAGATCCTTTGCCGCTGGATCCTGCAGTAAAGCACTGGGGGATGGTGCTATCGCATTGGGTGGTTATGCCAATGCGTTAGCTAATCAAGCAATTGCTGCTGGCTTTAATGCATTAGCAAGCGGTATTAATGCAATAGCACTTGGTACAAATACAATTGCGAATAGCACTGATTCTTTTGCTGCTGGCTTCTTTGCTGCTGCTACTGCAGAAAATTCCATGGCTCTTGGTACATCATCTAAAGCTTCTGCATTTGGTGCATACGCTGCTGGTTATCAAGCAAATGCATCTGGTTCAAATTCAATGGCATTAGGCTCCCTCGCCAAAGCATCAGCTATCGACTCCTACTCAGCTGGTTTTCAAGCTAATGCCGCCGCTAATTACTCAATGGCTCTTGGTACAAATGCAGCCGCAGCTGGTGTTGCTTCATTTGCAATTGGCTTAAATTCACAAGCCTCTGCTGCTGATTCAGCTGCAATAGGAACCAACTCACTTGCTAATGGTAACAGTGCGTATGCCTTAGGATTAAATGCTAAAGCTCTTAATACTAATTCTGTTGCCCTTGGTGCTCAATCTTTTGCCAATGGCTTTGATAGTTTTGCCGCTGGCACTAGTTCCTTCGCTACTAATACAAATTCTCAAGCATTTGGATCAAATGCTCAAGCTACCGGAGTTGATTCTTTTGCATCTGGTGTTAACGCAGATGCAACATCACTTTCTGCCATGGCCATTGGTTCTGGCGCCCAAGCTACAAATTCATATGCCATAGCTTTTGGTTCCAATACAATTGCATCCGCTTTTAGCACAACTGCCATAGGTTTTAGTGCATATTCTTTAGCAACAAATGCTTTAGCTATCGGCACTACTGCATTTGCAAATGGAACTGATTCACAAGCCATCGGAAGCGCTGCAATTGCC
The DNA here is from genome assembly GCF_024345595.1 of Synechococcus lacustris Maggiore-St4-Slac. Taxonomy (NCBI): domain Bacteria; kingdom Bacillati; phylum Cyanobacteriota; class Cyanophyceae; order Synechococcales; family Synechococcaceae; genus Synechococcus; species Synechococcus lacustris. The sequence continues at coordinate 5,321 of NZ_JAGQBK010000035.1, forward strand.
AATAAAAACAATGCTCAAGCAATCGGTGTTAGCAGCTTAGCAACTGGCTTAAATGCACTTAGCGTAGGCACAAACTCAAGTGCAACTGCTAATGATGCAACAGCCACTGGTACTGGTTCTATTGCTAATGGCGTTAATTCCATCGCCTTTGGCACTGATGCACGTGCTACCGCATTAGATAGCCAAGCAATGGGTGATAGCGCTCAGGCAACTGCAACCAATAGTTTGGCGATCGGTAGTTCTGCTTCTGCCACTGCTAATGATGCAACAGCCACTGGTACTCGCTCAATTGCTAATGGTATTAATTCAATTGCCTTTGGCACCGATGCACGTGCTACCGCATTAGATAGCCAAGCAGTAGGTTACAGCGCTAAGGCAACTGCAACCAATAGTTTGGCAATCGGTAGTTCCGCTTCTGCTACCGCTTTAGATGCCATCGCCACTGGTACTCGCTCATTTGCTAATGGCGTTAATTCCATCGCCTTTGGCACCGATGCACTCTCTACTGGATTAGATAGCCAAGCGATGGGTTACAGCGCTAAGGCAACTGCAACCAATAGTTTGGCAATCGGTAGTTCCGCTTCTGCCACTGCTTTAGATGCCATCGCTACTGGTACTCGTTCATTTGCTAATGGCGTTAATTCCATCGCCTTTGGCACCGATGCACTCTCTACCGCATTAGATAGCCAAGCAATGGGTGATAGCGCTAAGGCAACTGCAACTAATAGTTTAGCGATCGGTAGTGCCGCTTCTGCCACTGCTTTAGATGCCATCGCCACTGGTACTCGTTCATTTGCTAATGGTATTAATTCCATCGCCTTTGGCACTGATGCACTCTCTAGCGCATTAGATAGCCAAGCTATGGGTGATAGCGCTCAAGCTACCGCCATCAATAGTTTGGCGATTGGTAGTGCTGCTTCTGCTACCGCTTTAGATGCTATTGCCACAGGTACTCGTTCAATTGCTAATGGTATTAATTCCATCGCTTTTGGCACCGATGCACGCGCTACTGCATTAGATAGCCAAGCAATGGGTGATAGCGCTCAGGCTACCGCCATTAATAGTTTGGCAATTGGTAGTGCTGCTTCTGCTACCGCTTTAGATGCTATTGCCACAGGTACTCGATCAATTGCTAATGGTATTAATTCAATTGCTTTTGGTACCGATGCACGCGCTACTGGTTTAGATAGTCAAGCTGCTGGTTCTTATGCCGTTGCAAATTCCACCTCTGCCGTTGCTATCGGCACTAGATCCAAAGCACTTGCTTTAGACACCGTTGCTATCGGCACAAATGCATTAGCTTCAGGTATTCAATCAACAGCATTAGGCACAGATTCAGTTGCTAATGCACTTCAAACAATGGCATTTGGATATAAATCTGTAGCTGATAGCAATTTTGGCACAGCAATTGGTAGCCTTGCCCTTGCCTCTGGCGAGCGTGCGCTGGCATTTGGATTTAATGCAATTGCCCAAGGAGTGAATGCGGCTGCAATTTCCACACAATCACGATCTATTGGTACTAATTCAATTGCATTCGGTGTTATTGCAGATGCAAATGGCGTCAATTCAATGGCATTTGGAGTTAATGCCAAAGCGCTTGGTACAAACTCAACAGCCTTAGGAGTTGGCTCTGATGCAAATGGGTACAATTCCTTTGCATTCGGAATCAATGCCGTTGCTAATGGTAATAATGCATTTGCTTTTGGCGTTAAAGCAAATGCTCAAGGGGACGATTCCTTTGCCCTTGGTGATGGATCTTATACTTCTGGTACATCCGTAAATTCATCTGTAACCGGAGATGGCGCAAGAGTTGACTTTTCTCCTTGGGCATTTGTATACGGTACTGATTCAAGTGCTTTTGGTGCTCCTAACAGCTTTGCCTATGGCACAAACTCGCAGGTTGCCCTAACAGATAATGCAACTGCATTTGGTACTAATTCTCTAGCCCGTGGCAAAAATTCCATGGCTTTTGGAAGCTTTAGTACCACTGGGTCTGATACTGCTAATGGCATTGCAATGGGGGTTAAATCCAAGGCAAAACTTGATAATGCAATGGCTTTCGGTACAAGCGCATCTGCCAATGGCGTAAATACAGTTGCATTTGGCGCAAATGCTAACTCATACGGCACAAATGCTTATTCAATTGGTACAAACTCAGCAAGTAATGGAACAAATGTTTCTGCCATAGGCACTAATTCTGTTGCAATAGGGATTAATTCCACTGCAATTGGAACCAGCTCCACAGCCGAAGGGGTTAACACGCTCGCAATTGGTGTTGGAGCATATGCAACTGGTTATTATAGTAATTCAGTTGCTATTGGCACTAGCTCGTATGCTGATGGCACCAATGTTCTTGCATTCGGTGTTTCATCTAAAGCACTTTCAACCAATAGCATTGCAATTGGCACATCTGCCCGTGCAATTGCACCTTCTGCCACTGCAATAGGAACTAGTTCACACGCATTAGCACCTGCTTCAACAGCATTAGGTTTCCAATCAGTTGCCACTAGGCCATATCAAGTGGCTTTAGGAAGTACTTGGTCTCCCTATACTCTCCCAGGTTTGTCACCAGGAGGTTCTTTTATTGGAAGTGCTTATCAAAATGGTGGCGAGAAAAAATTTGTAACTTCAGACAACTGGGGAACTTTAGGCACAAGTTCATTTAATGTTAATGAACTAATTAATTCTATTGGCTCCGTTGGTGCGTTAAGTGCCGCTTTGGGTTCATTGCCATCCTCAACACTTTTACCAGATGAATCCCTGCGATGCGGGATCGGAACAGGTACATATGGAGGTCAATTTGCAGGATCTCTTGGTTGTGCAGCTCGGATGGCTGATCGTTTGTATTTCAATGGCGGCGTTGCAATGAGTCAAACAACTTCAGTTGCTGGAGGTGCCATGGGCAGACTAGGTTTTTCGATTGGTTTTGGCGGGCCTCCATCTTCACAAAAGCAACAACAATTATCTGAAATCCCAGGAATTAATAAAGGCTCAAGCTTAATGGAATTCGGCAACGGCACAAATTCTTCAGGTGATATAAATCTAATCAACCCAACCCCTCCACCGGATCAAAAAGCAGGCGATTTAATTTTTGCTAAAACTTCTTCACCTACTATTATCAACCCCGCATTGATTGCCACTTCAAATTCAAGCAACTCAGATGTTGAGCGCCTGAGGCAACGCTTAAGTGAATTAGAAAGGGAAATTGTCAAACTAAGATCTGGCGAATCAAACTCTTCTGCCAACGATAAAATTAAAATTCTCACTGAATTACTAAACGAAAAAGATGCCCGCCAGAATGAATTAAGCGTCCTTGTTTCTCAGCTGAAAAAGCAAATGAACGATCAACAAAAAACCATTGAAATGCTTCTTAAACGGTTTGCAAAATCCCTATGATTATTTCATCAACCAGTGGCGCAATAATGGCAAGCTGAGCCCAATCACATTGCTAAAACAACCATCAATCCGTTCAATCATCAAGCCACCTCGACCCTCAAGTGCAAAACAGCCGGCACAGTTCAATGGTTCGCCAGTAGCTACATAGGCTTTGATTTCTGCTTCGCCAACGGCTGCAAATTGCAATCTTGTGCTAACAATCTCGCCATATTCAGCCCCATCAGCTGCCAGCCAGCAATGGCCCGTATGCAACACCCCCCAGCCGCCGGCCATGCGCTGCCAGCGGCTAATGGCATCAGCTGGATCTTTTGGTTTACCAAACACCTCACCATCAAATTCAAACATTGAATCGCAGGCCAAGATGCCTAAACCTGCACTTATGCCCTCGATTGAGATGGCATGGGCCACAGCCTTGGCTTTTGCAATTGCTAAATCCT
>NZ_JAGQBK010000036.1:0-8248 GCF_024345595.1 Synechococcus lacustris Maggiore-St4-Slac
TATCAAGGCCTATAAAAGTGCCGTGGAAACGGTGGTAGACAGCCTTGAGCAACCTCTACCCCAAGGTGCATTTGCAACAATCCCTACTCCCCTAAGCTTGCAGCAGCAGATTCGCTTTGAACGGGTGGGCTTTAGCTATGGGAGTGGCGGGCCGCAGGTGCTAGATCAGCTCAGTTTTGAAATAAAAAAAGGCGAAAGGGTGGGGCTGATCGGTAGCACCGGCAGTGGCAAAAGCACCACAGTGGATTTATTGATGGGCTTGCTGGAGCCCAGCAGCGGCCAGATCACGGTGGATGGATCAAGTATCCATAGCCACAAAGAACCAGAACGACTGCTGGCCTGGCGAGCTGCCATTGCCCATGTGCCCCAGATGATCTACCTGGCAGATCGTTCAATTGCTGAAAATATTGCCTTTGGTGTGGCAGCAGCAGAGCTTGATCTGGAACGAGTGAAACTAGCGGCCCAACAGGCCCAGATTGCAGAATTCATTCAATCCAGCCCCCGCGGCTACAAAACCTTTGTGGGTGAACGGGGCATCCGGCTCAGTGGCGGGCAACGGCAACGCATCGGCATTGCTAGGGCTCTGTATAAACAGGCAAGTGTGTTGGTATTTGATGAGGCCACCAGTGCCTTGGATAACGCCACTGAGGCGGCCCTGATGGAGGCAATTGAAGGCTTAAGCCGTGAACTCACGATTGTGATGATTGCCCACAGGCTCAGCACAGTGCAGCGCTGTGATCGGGTGATTGAGTTGGAGGGGGGAACTGTGCGCCGAATAGTGAAACCAGCTGATCTAAATCTTCTCGCCTAGATTTGTTTATCCAATGAAAGCTGTTATCCTCGCCGGGGGCCTTGGCACCCGCCTTTCAGAAGAAACTCACCTAAGGCCCAAGCCAATGGTGGAGGTGGGCGGCAAGCCAATTCTTTGGCACATTTTAAAGCTGTATAGCTTTTATGGGATTAACGAGTTTGTGATTTGCTGCGGCTACAAGGGCTATGTAATTAAGGAATATTTTGCAAACTACTTTCTTCATGCTAGTGATGTCACTTTTCATCTAGATCGTGATAATCACATGGAAGTTCATCGGCAAAAGAGTGAGCCCTGGAAGGTCACCCTGGTTGATACGGGTGACTCAACGCAGACTGGCGGTCGGCTTGGCAGGGTGGCCGCTTATATCCGCGATGAACCTTTCTGTTTTACTTATGGTGATGGGGTTTCTAATGTAGATATACGAGCACTAATCAATCAGCATCGAGCAGATGAACTGCAGGCCACACTTACTGCTGTTCAGCCGCCTGGCCGTTATGGGGCTTTGCATCTAGATCAAACCTTAGTGCGTAACTTTCAAGAGAAACCGGATGGTGATAATGCCTGGATAAATGGGGGCTTCTTTGTGCTTAGCCCTGATGTGTTATCGCTGATTAAAGAAGATAGTTGTAGTTTTGAAGGCGATATTTTGCCTCAACTTGCTGCAAGTGGCCAACTTTCTGCCTATCAGCATCGAGGCTTTTGGCAGCCGATGGATACCTTGAGGGATCGCACCAGGCTAGAAGAGCTGTGGAGCACAGGAAAAGCTCCTTGGAAATTATGGTAGCTAGTTTCTGGGCCGGCCGCCGAGTGTTGCTTACTGGCCACACTGGTTTCAAAGGAAGTTGGCTGAGTTTGTGGTTGCTATCACTTGGCGCTGAGGTGCATGGCCTTGCTTTGGCACCAGAACTTGAGCCTAATTTATTTCAATCACTTGGGCTTGAGCATCACCAACCACACCAGTTACTGCCAGGGATTTTCTTCCATAATCTTCTTGACATCCGAGATCAACAGGCCCTAGCTAAGACTGTAGAGGAAATACAGCCGGATCTGGTATTTCATCTGGCAGCCCAAGCCTTGGTGCGGCACAGCTACTTGAATCCATTGGAAACTTGGGATGTAAATGTAATTGGCAGCTTAAACCTTTTGGAGGCATTGAAGCCTCTGCAGCATCCCTGCGCTGTGGTGATGGTTACCACAGACAAGGTTTATGAAAATCAAGAATGGTTCCATGGTTACCGCGAAACAGATCCGCTTGGTGGCCATGATCCCTACAGCGGTAGTAAGGCGGCGATGGAACTTGCAGTAGCAAGTTGGCGCTCTAGTTTTTGTGGTGATGCACCTCACCAAACGGCACATCTAGCTATCGCCACCGCCCGAGCCGGCAACGTAATCGGTGGCGGTGATTGGGCTGCCGATCGAATAATTCCTGATGCAATCCGGGCTTTGGCGCTCCAGCAGCCGATTGCAGTACGTAATCCCTGCGCCACCCGCCCTTGGCAGCATGTGCTGGAGCCCCTCAGTGGTTATCTGCTACTGGCCCAGCGCCTGTATGAGCAGCAAATCTTGGGCTCACAGCATGCGAATCCCTTAGCCCAGGCCTATAACTTCGGCCCCTCGATTAAGTCGAACCGTTCGGTAAAAGAGTTGCTAGAGGCGCTGCTCAGCCATTGGCCTGGCCGCTGGCTTGATCAATCAGATCCGGCTCAACCCCATGAAGCCGGTTTACTACATCTGGTCTCAGATCTTGCTGAGCAGCAGCTTGGTTGGAGTCCCCGCTGGGATTTTGCCGCCACGGTGGAACGCACCGTGGGCTGGTATCGGGAGGTGCATGAGGGGGCCAGCCCCCTGGAGTGCTGTCTACAAGACCTAGAAGCCTACGAAGCTACGAAGGCAATAGAGTGATTGGCACAGGCGGAGCTCAACCACAGGTTGCAGGCTCAGTCCCGGCTGAGCCATGCTGACTGAAAGTACTGGCCATCACGCGATTCCAGCCCACCCACCGACCTATGCCTGCTCTGGCAAAATTCATTACAACTGTGCAATCCAAGGCCTTGTATGAACGGCTTGGGCGGAGGCGACCCAGCTTTTGGGACGGCTTCGCCCAATCCGTTGATTGCCAGCCCTTGACCCAGGTAATAATCCGTCGATCCCAGAGTTCGCGCAGCTTTCGTGCAGATTTCGAGGCTCTCCGCGCCGATCGTGATCAAGCACTTACCAAGCTTTTCAATGCCTGAGGATCCCTCATTGCGGCAGGACCCAGGCGATCAGCCAGCGATTGCCAGGCCTGATGGTGGCCCCGTCACAGTGGTCAGCTGGCAGGCAGAAGTGAATTCAGTGCTGCCACCACCTCAGGCCATCGAGGCCTATGAACGCAGCATCGAGAAGGCAGGCGAGCGCCTGTTGCGGCTGGTCGAAACCGAGTCGGCCCACAGGCACGCGCTGGAGAGAAAGATCGTCTCCTCCGATGTTTTCCGCGCCAACCTTGGGCTGATTGCAGGGATCCTGATGGCTGTTGGCGTCAGTAGTGCCAGTTTGGCAGCCATTTTTCAAGGCAAGCAAATCGGAGGAGTAGTAGGGATTGGAGCCACAGCTGCATTGATTGGTGGTGCTTTCCGTGCCCGCAAAGGCTCTTAATGCCCGCTGAACTCCGCTGCACCCCAATCAACGGCGTTTTCGAGTTGATATCTCAGCCCTTTGCCGACCACCGCGGCGCTTTCCTTAACGCCTTTCGCGCCCAGGAAGATGCCTTTATGGGCTCTTGGGGCGATCGCTTCATCGCCCAGGTGAATGTGAGCCGCACCGAAACAGTGGGCACAATCCGGGGCTTGCACTTGCAGGCGCTACCCCACAGCGAGGCCAAGCTGGTCCGCTGCCTGCGGGGCCGTGTCTGGGATGTGGCGGTAGACCTGCGGCCCGACTCCGTCACCTATTGCCATTGGCATGCAGTGGAACTCAGCTCTGAGCGCGCCAATGCCCTGCTGATCCCCGAGGGCTGCGCCCATGGCTTTCAAGTGCTAGAGCCCGGCAGCGAGCTGCTCTACTTGCACTCGGGCTCCTGGGTGCCCGAGGCCGAAACCGGGGTGCGCTGGAACGATCCCCAGCTGGCGATTGGCTGGCCCTTGCCGGCTGGAGAGCTAAGCGAGCGCGATCGGGGGCTGCCTTTGCTGAGCTAATTCGAAGTAGAATGCATGCAAAATGCATGAAGGCAGGTCAATGGCTAGTTTGCAAATTCGAGATCTTCCAGGTCCGCTCCATCAAATGCTCCAGCTACGGGCGCGGCAGCACCATCGCAGCTTGAACCAGCAGGCCCTCAGCGATCTGCAACTGTCATGTGGTGGTGATCACCGCGAGCGGCGCCGCCAGGCGATAGCAGACCTGCAGGCTTTGGCCGGCCAGCAGGGGGTACAGAAATTTGATCCTGAACCAGAAGATCTGATTCGCCTGGATCGCTCCCGCTGAGATGGCTACGGCTGGATCTTCGAAACTGGTATTGGATGCATCTGCTGTGGTGCGAATTATTGAGGGGTCTCCGGAAGCCTTAGTAATGCATGAGGCGGTGTTGGCAGCTGATCTTGTGCTGGCGCCAGAACTAATGCTCACCGAGGTGGCTAATGCCCTCTGGCGTCTGCAGCGTGCAGGCCAGCTGGAAGCCTCTGGCCTGCAGCAGCGCCTCAGCAGGGCAGCGGATTTAGTTGATCACATCGAACCAGACCGAACCCTTTTGGCAGAAGCATTGGCATTAGCCACTCACCTCGATCATCCCGTTTACGATTGTCTTTATCTGGTGCTAGCTCGCCGCGAAGTGGCGTTGTTGTTAAGCGCAGACCGTCGTTTGCTGGAGCTAGCAAAAAAGGTGCTGCCTTGATCCCTATGCCCTACCCCTGCCGCCACTGCGGATCCCCCCTCACAGAAGAAGTGATCGACCTGGGCCATCAGCCGCCCAGCAACGCCTACCTCACTGCGGAGCAGTTGCTGGGGCCTGAGATCACATATCCACTAAAGGTGCATGTGTGCACTCACTGCTGGCTAGTGCAACTGCCGGCCCACGCAGCCGCCGAGGAGCTGTTCACGGCGGACTACGCCTATTTCTCCAGCACCTCCAGTAGCTGGTGCGCTCACGCAGAACGATTTGTTCTAGCAGCCACTGAACGATTGCAATTAGGCCCCCAGAGCCTGGTGGTGGAGCTGGCCTCCAACGACGGGTACCTTCTCCAATACGTGCAACAGCGGGGTATCCCCTGCCTGGGCATCGAGCCCACTAGGGCCACCGCAGAGGCGGCAAGGGCCAAGGGGATCGAAACAATTGAGCGCTTCTTTGGGGTAGCGCTGGCGTCGCAGCTTGAGCCTGCTGATTTAGTGGTGGCCAACAACGTACTGGCCCATGTGCCAAATATTAACGATTTCGTGGCGGGCATCGGCCGGCTGCTCAAGCCCACCGGCCGAGCATCCATCGAGTTTCCGCATCTGCTGAGGCTATTGGCCGGCAACCAGTTCGACACGATTTACCACGAGCACTACAGCTACCTAAGCCTGCGGGTGGTGCAGCGCATTGCCGCCAAGGCCGGCCTGGCTGTGGTGGATGTGGAAGAGCTGTCCACCCACGGAGGCAGCCTGCGGGTGTGGCTGGGTCATCAGGGCGCCGCAGAACCCACAGCGGTAGTGGCTACGGTGCTTGCTGCTGAAGCAGCGGCGGGGTTGGAAACGCTGGCTGCCTACGCCGGCTTCCAGCAGCGGGCGGAAGCCGCCAAGCACAGCCTGTTGGAGTTTTTGCTGGAGGCCAAACGCGAGGGCCGGCGTGTGCTGGGTTATGGCGCCGCCGCGAAGGGGAACACCTTGCTCAACTACGCCGGCATCAAGCCCGACTTGCTGCCAGCCGTGGCAGACCGCGCCTCCAGCAAGCAGGGCAAGTTTCTACCCGGCAGCCACATCCCGGTGATCAGTCCGGAGCAGCTGGCCACCGAAGCAGCCGATGCTCTGCTCGTTTTGCCCTGGAACCTGATCGAGGAACTGCGGCAGCAACTGCCTAACACCCAGCTGGTGACGGCGATTCCAGAGTTGCGGCATTGGCAGGGAGGGCAGTGATATGACCGGCAACCAGATCCGCAAAATCCCCTACACCAAACTCTCATTACCGAGCTGGAGGTGCAGTACGCCACCGACGCTGCAGCCAATGGCTGGGGGGAGCATTGCTACGACTAAATCGTGCGCTTCGAGGAGGCGTTCAAGTCCCACCTGGGCGTTAACTACGCCATTGCCACCAGCAGCTGCACCGGTGCGCTGCACATTGGCATGCATTCCCTGGGCATCGGGCCTGGCGATGAGGTGATCATGGCCGACACCACAAACGTAGCTCGTATTTTAAGTAGCCAATGAGAGTTCTCATAACTGGAGCTAGTGGTTTTATAGGGCGCCATGTTCTTAAGTGCCTTCAAAATTCCAATATTGATGTTGTATTGGCAGGGCGAAACAGGCCAGTTGGATATCTAGGAGATTTTATAAAAGCTGATTTGCTTGGAACTACTGATTTTAATAATCTGAGTTTTAAAGCTAATGCAACTCACCTAATTCATTTAGCTTGGTATGCAGAACATGGCTCTTATTGGTCTTCTTCGTTAAATTTACGTTGGGTTGAGTCTACAATTAAACTAGCGGAAGCATTTTGTGAAGCAGGCGGGCAACATATCGTAGCTGCGGGCACCTGCGCGGAATATGATTGGAATTATGGATATTGTATTGAAGAAAAAACCCCACTTATACCTAATACGCTTTATGGCGCATCAAAAGATGCTACAAGGCGGTTGTTAATGTCATTATGCTCTACTGATAAGGTTACATGTTCTTGGGGGCGAATATTTATGCCCTATGGCCCAGGCGAGGATAGCCGTAGGCTTATTCCCGCACTTAATAATGTTTTTAGTTTTAATCAGCCTCCATTTGCGGTGGGAAGCTCTTCATTTAGAGATTTATTACATGTTGAAGATGTTGCAGCAGCTTTTGTGAAGCTTCTTACTTCTGGAGCGCATGGAGAATTTAATATATGTTCAGGGATTCCAACCCAAATTTCTGAAGTGATTAAGTTATTAGCTAATGCGCGCAATCAAGATCCCGGGATTGTTCTGGATCATTCCGTGTCAAGAATTGGGGAACCCCTAATGCTTGTTGGTGAGAATAAAAAACTCACTTCACTTGGCTGGGCAGAAAAGCATAAACTAGAAGATCTCTGTAATTACTTACGATAAATTCACCATGGAAAATACTAATTTGCTTTATCAAGCTGATGCTTTTCAGGTTTTTCAAAATCAGATGTACAATAGTAAAGAAGCCGTAATAAATTGCCCTAAAGGAGACATCTGTGTAGTACAGGATCTTGAAACTGGGCTCATATACAACTCGACATTTAGGCCTGAGCTGATGACATATGATGAAAACTATGAGAATGAGCAAGCTGTAAGTGAAATATTTCAGAAACATCTGGCAAGTATATCTAATATAATTAGCAGCTATCTGGGTGCAACTAACATCGTAGAAGTAGGCTGCGGGGAAGGATATTTTTTGGAAACTCTTGCGGAAAATGGGTTTTGATCCAGCGTATGCCGGATATAATCCAAGAATTAAAAAAGAGTATTTTGGCCTGGCTTCGTTTGGAAAAGCAAGCGAGCTAATCCTAAGGCACGTACTTAAACAAATACAAAATCCTATCGATTTTCTTGAAAAACTTAAACATGCAAACAATGGAAGCGGGAAAATATACATAAAAGTCCCGTATTTCGATTGAATATATAATCACCAAGCCTAGTGGCGGATCATGTCGTCGACACTGATCGTAAAGCCAGCGGCTGCCTCGATCGGCACCACCTCTGCGTGGGTCTCCACGGCCTGTAGCTGGGCCTTGATCGCTGTATCCACTTCTGCCTTGATAAATCAGGCTCCATACTTTAGATTACATAAACATCCTTTGAAGCAGATCAATGCGTTTCTTTCCCAGCCATCTTCAGATTGAGACCGTAAATCGAATCTGCAACGCAAGATGCACTATGTGCACAATTGATTTTATACCTGACACAACTAAAAGATTTGCGGACCCCAATTCGCATAACGGATACGCCAGGGAAGCAGAGATAATGCCATATGAGCGATACGTGAAGATATTAGATAAGTTTTCCAGCTATACCGACTATATCAAGTACATAAGCTTGCATGGATGCGGAGAACCACTGCTTGATCAGACCTTAGCCTCAAAGATAGCTTATACAAAGACTAAGGGATTTAGAAACGTAGGATTTACATCTAATTGCCAATTTCTATCCAGAGATCTATCGGAAAAATTGCTGAAAGCGGGCCTTAATTGTATAATACCTTCAATAGATGGCCACCTAAAGGAAACTCATGAAGCCATCAGGGGAAGGACAGACTTTCACAGAATCCGTGACAACGTAG
>NZ_JAGQBK010000037.1:0-7079 GCF_024345595.1 Synechococcus lacustris Maggiore-St4-Slac
CAACAGTTCATTTTAAACACCCTAACACGGAGGTTCATATGTAGTTATTTTGCTTGCCTTTTGTCGATGCAGCTTTTTATCTTAACTTTTATACTTTTTTGTCTTGACAATGGGGAGCGCTTTAGTCATCTGAGCTTAGAAAATTGAAATAGTCTTCTAAAAGCATAGTTTTTGCCTGTTCTATGTGAATAATATCTTAGCTCAAGTATGCGATCACCTCAAAACTTCATTTTTTTCGCGATCGCACCCTAATGATCGCTTCTGACGGTTCTTTTTTAACCATTCTTGATAGTGCTGTTCTTGTGACTGCTCTAGGCGAAACATATACTCATCAATTTGAATGCGATTACATGAAAAACTCATTATCAAAGTTTACTGTAAGCATTCCTGATCTGTTTTATTCATTTTTTAGGTGGATTTCGACACTCTTTCTTCCCAAGTTGTGACTAAAAATGCAGCCATTGACCCAGCTAAGTTGACCGCGAGTGCAGCGTGTCGAGGAGATGGTTTAATAGCTTTTTTCCCTTTGCCATGAGCATCACTCAATTTATTGCGTATAGTTCCAAGCCCTTGCACGACCGTAAAACGACCACTAAGAATTTGTTTAAAGACTTCTTCTTGATGTTGTTCAGGAGCCATATTAAGTTGTTTAGCAGTTTCTCTATAGAGTTTAAGCAAATCATCTTTATCGGTGTGGGGAATACCTGCTTCATCCAAAATATGTTTACAAACTGATTCAATTAATGTACGCGCCATAGTGATTGCCGCTTCTGGATCTTCATCTCTGCGTTCAAGGGCTTTTTGCCAAGCAATATGGACATGTTCAGTATCGAACTTAATAAGAATTGAGGAAATGTCATCATCTGCTGGTTGAGCGGCAATAATATTTATGTAATTAATGAACTAAACTCTTCCCATATAAAAGTTCTTCGTTCATGGTAAGTGCTGAACTTTGGTTTAATGAATCCCCAGAATTTGGATAGCTCATCGCAAGTTCTAACAAACTGCGGAAGAAGATCTCTGACTGTGCTATCTCTTAGTAACTCTAAACGGAGAATACTATAATCTTCGTCTTTGATATCTCCATCTGTTGCACGGGAAATAAAAATGTCTTGAAGGTGTCGTACTTTCTCTAAACGTGTCGTCATTATTTCTAAAAGTTGGACTATATAATTTTAGTCTAATCGATACACAAGATAGTTTTGAGAATGTCACAGACAATGCAAAAACAAAAAGGGCGCAAAGCGCCCCCTTAACTTTTATTGTGCAGTTGTTGTCAACACTGCGACTGATTTTGCATTTGGAGCTTTAGCTTGGAGAAACTGGGTTTCTTTTACGGCTTGATTGGAGAGGGAGAAGAGAGGATTAGACGCAATACCCGCGATCGCTGTAAATACTAGAGTAATCACGATCGCTGCTTGGAGAGGTTTTAAACCAGTTTGATTCCATGTAATCGCTGGATAATTCTTCACCGAAGCCGACATTTCTTGCGGCTCCTTCACTACCATCATCTTGACGACGCGGATGTAGTAATAGAGCGAAACCACACTCATTACCAGCGCTAGTAAAACTAAACCGTAGGCGTGAGCTTGCCAACCTGCCCAAAAAATGTAGAGCTTACCAAAGAAACCAGCGAGGGGCGGAATTCCACCAAGGGAAAGTAAGCTGACACTGAGGGCTAAGGTGAGTAGAGGATCTTTTTGATATAGTCCACTGTACTCGCTGATTTGATCCGTACCTGTGCGCGACGCAAATAGGATCACACAGGCAAAAGCACCCATGTTCATGAATAGATACAGGATCAGGTAAAATACCATGCTGGCATAACCCGCTTCCGAGTCAATCACCAGACCAAGCAGAACAAATCCCGCTTGACCGATGGAGGAATAGGCTAACATCCGTTTGATGCTGGTTTGGGCGATCGCTACCACATTACCCAAGACAATACTTAAAACCGTTAACACCACAAACACGTAATGCCATTGCTGCGAGGCAAGGGGGAAAGCGGTAATCAAAAATCTCAGGGCAAGTCCAAAACCTGCAACTTTTGAGCCAATCGAGAGAAACGCGACTACAGGCGTAGGTGAACCTTCATAAACGTCAGGTGTCCATTGGTGAAAGGGTACTGCCGAAAGTTTAAAGGAGATCCCTGCAATCACAAATATAAGAGAAATGATTAGGGCTGTGTTGCTAACCGTGATTTTCGATGCGATCGCTGATAGAGATGTTTCACCGCCTGAAAGTCCGTAGAGCAGAGACATTCCATACAGAAAAATTGCCGAACTTGCCGCACCAACTAATAAATATTTGAGGGCAGCTTCGTTAGAGCGTGGGTCGCGCTTGGTATAGCCTGACAGTAAATATGAGGAAATACTTAAAGTTTCTAGAGCGACAAAGACCATCACCATGTCATCAGCGCCAGTGAGGAACATCGCACCGAGATTGGCACTCAGTAAAATTACTAGATATTCACCAACTACGACTCCTGACTGCTCCAGATAACGGATTGAGACGAGAATCGTGAACAGAGTTGAGATGGCAATGATGCCGCGAAAAATAATACTGAGTTTGTCACTGTTAAAACTTCCTAAAAAAGCGATCGGATTATCTAAGCCAGTCCATTGACATACAAGGGAAGCGATACTGGCGACTAAACCTGAGATCGCAATATATGGCAGCACATTTGCCGACTTGCGCCCCGAAGCAATCAGATCGACGACTAACACGAGTACCAATGTCCCAATGACAATGAGTTCTGGCAAAATCGCACCACTATTGAGCAGAGCATTGAGACTTGCTATATCCATACTTAATTCATGTGTTGTTGCTATGGCAATTGTATAGCAAAAGTTGAAATCAACTTAGTTGACTAATGGAAAATCTATAGCAACCCTACATTAGTTTTCGCAGTAAAGAACCGAATAAAGTTTTAAAAGCATTGCAAAGCAATGCTTTTAAAACTTTATTCGGTTAGGGTTTGAGCATAAAGCTCTGTAAATGAGTCATGAGAAATAAAACTCTATAAAAATGGGCTTAAGCTCACTGCCTTTGCCAAAATTATTGATAGATTTTTATCTATGAGTATTATAAAAACAATAGACTTTGCCCTATTAAGACTTCACTCTAAGATATCAATAGCAACCAATCAATCATTCAAATTTGTCGACTAAGAACTTTTAACTGGGTTCTATCGGTGAGATTGACTTAGTGAATTGTCCATTGTGGATTTGTAATTTACATGAGTGCTCTCGCATCTAGCTTTGCGCTGAATTCCCCACCTTTTGAAATAATTGATTATTGCCAAAAAGAAGGGTTTCTTTGCAAAGTAAGGCATGAGCGATGTAGAAACATCTAAACACAATTGGGGTGCGGCAAGAGATAATTTCAAAATTGACTCATCCGCAGATAGTATCGACTGTTTCGGCATCCGAAGATCACCAAAATACTTTTGGGTTTTATTAAATTTTTGATCCTAACAATCCTTTAATTCTGAGGCTTTCTAGCTCCAAAACTTTGATAGCAAGATTACGATCGCGATCCATGAGATCGTCAAAGGTATCGACAGGAATTGCTAAGACTCTCGTGGGAGAATCTTTTGCGACGATCGTTCCCGACTGATTGGTGTGGGTTAGCACTTCTAGCTCATCCAATACTTTTCCTGGTAAAAGATTAGAAATAATTTCCGTTTGGTCAGGGTGTTTCACTCTGATTTCCACAGTTCCCTCAATCAATAACAATAGTTCGCGGCAAGTATCACCAGCCTCACTAATATGTTCTTCCTCTTGATAAGATTTAACATAGGCGCGATTGCCTAACTCGATTAACATTTCGTTATCAAGGGAGTGGAAGAAATCACTATTAAAGAGATAAACAATGCGCTCTAAGATCGGGAAATCAGCCAATGGTGCTGAGAGATCTCTTTCGGTAATAAATTTGATGGTTTCTTCTACTAGCGGATGTTTACTATTGAGATCCACTGCTAAAGAATGACTAAGGGGGAAATCAAGTTTTTGTAAGAGAAATAAACTTGCCGATTGAATCAGGGGATTTTGTTCATGCAAGAGCGCTGTTAAAGTTTCAACAACTTCAGAGACTTGAAGACTCAATGAACAAGCCGTATCTTGTCCTGTTTCTTTTAGGATAGAAATGAGATGACCATCCAATCTCTGATACCACTCAGACTTATGATCAGCCAGAATATTTTGTAACACTGTAGAAGAAAATCCGCCCAATGTTCTGGCAATATCACTGGCTTCTTCGCTGTTTACTCCCTTATTTAATGTCTGAATCGCCTCTAAAATCGCCAAAACTAACATCTGCTTTTTACGGCTAATTGCCTCTAAAAGCATCGATACTACAGTTCTGTCGTCAATTAAAATCGGCTGATTGAGGCTGTGATCATAACGTAAGAGTTTTTCTAGGCGATCGAGATAGTAATGGGATTTTTGTTTGAGTGAAGACTCCCGATCAAAATCTTGCATAATCTCGCTCTCTTCCGTAGGCGTAATGCTGTAAGTCTTTGCCACTTGTTGAGACGCTGTAGTTACATCTAAATTTTGTAAATACATCAATCGTTCCATGGCTTTGCGATAGCCAGAAATCCGCACTAAATTTTCAAGATCGCGTTTGCGAGTAGGATCGAGGAGTTGCGGATCTTCTACGCCCAGTTCTTCCAAAAGATTACGGTGTTCGGTATCGGAAACATCTAATTCCGTGCGTAACTGTCGCAGTACTTCTAAGCTACTCGATGAGTTGGTATAGCCCTCCTCTAAAGACTCACGCAATACACCTTTATAGGCTTCATAACGTTTTTGTTTCGTAAACCCTGGTAAAACTTTTGCGAGTACATAAACTTCATGGGGATTGAGTTCTTCAATATCTTTGCCTGTAAAATATTGTTCTAGAGGAAAGTTCATCTTGATTAACTGTTTACGAAATCTTCCTGCTAAACCTTCTTTGGCATACAATTCAGGATCGCGTCTAATCGTCTGATAGAGACACAAAGTACTAAATAAAACAATAACTATATCAATAGTTTCTTGGAAAACATTTGGCAATAAACGAATAAAGGGGCGACCGCCAAAAATGAAGAATAGATTAAAAGCGATAAAAGTGCAAACGCTAAATAAATGATGTCGAATCAGAGTAATAGGTGCTTTCTGCTTATAAAAGTGTAAATAAGCGCGATAGATGCGTTCTGAAAGATGTCCTAATATATAGCCCAAACCTGTAAACAGAGCTAAGGTAATCGGAACCGCAATCAGTTTTGGAATAGGAATCACTTGCCCGTACAAATAAAATCCAGCAGACAAGAGCTTTTCAATCGAGTTACCTTCCATAGCCCAAGCGCCAGAAAAGTAATAGTCCCAGTTGCCAGCATAGAGATAGTAATAGAAAAAGTAACCTACTACTAGTCCTAAATAGCAGTAGTAAAGGAATTTAGATTCTGGTTTCTCGATTCCATCCCAGTACGATCGCTCGGAATCAATGTCAATGCAGGGATTTTGACAGGCGACACAGGCGCTCTGTTCTTTGCTGTCACTGGTTGTCCGACACATAGATTGAGTAATCGGGATCTCACTCATGTGAGCCTTACTTGCCAATAGTGCGCCTGGTTCTGCATATACTTTTTGAACTGGAGCCATTGGGCAGAAGTAATTGCACCAAGTTTTACCGCCATATAAAAAGCCAACTGTAACTGCGGCGGCAATTGTACCTAATAGCCAAATTCCTAAAGCGATCGCATTGCCATTAATAAACAGAATGCGGCAGCATAGACCCACAAACAATAGAGAGAACTGAAGATAGAAATAATTTTTACCTAGCCAAGAATCTTTTTTGATTTTCGGAATTTCATAGCGGACTTTGCCTGTTTTACTATCGGTTCGTTTGATTTGTCTTTGCCATCCCAAGGACCGAGGAATTTGTGACAAAAACGAAAGCGGACAAATGCGCCGCCATAGCTCATGCCCAAAAACCAACAAAATGAAAATGGCACTGGGTACGACTATTCCCCAAAATATCGGCGCTCCAAGAGGATAAGGTTGGAGGTCGAGGCAAACATTCTGCACGGGGATGCAATCCTCTGGCTTAATGCGAAAAGGACTCCAGTATCGATCTGGTGCTGTAATCATTGGCGAGACAGGATCGTAGAACAGCGAGGCGATGAGTATTAACCAAGCACACGTGAGTACCCAACGCACGCGATGCATTTGTTGTTCTGATATACGAGAAAACATTTTTTTATTTGGCGATTGCGCTAAAGTCCACATGAACGAGCTTATCAAAAAAATACATAGATAAAAACCTATCTTTGTTATAAAAATAATAGGCTTTACTCTATCAAAGTTTAACTCTAAGATACCAATAGCAACCAATCAATACGTCCCAAATAAATTCTTAAACATTAATCACTTTTTAAAGTTCGTTAAACAAAAAAATTATGTCTGATTTCAATAACAATTTTTCGCGCCGGCATTTTATTGCTACAGCAGGGGCAACGGCTCTTAGTTCTGTGCTTCTTAAAGGATGTCTGGGTAACCCGCCCGAAGACACCCCAACTATAAGTTCTGCTAATGCCACTAAAATAAATATTCCCCCTGAACAAGTCCCTGAAACTAGCAAAGTACGGCTCGGATACCTGCCAATTATCGAAGCTGCACCTTTAATCATTGCTAAAGAGAAAGGATTTTTTGCTAAATATGGCATGACCGATGTAGAAATATCCAAACAAGCCAACTGGGGAGCAGCAAGAGATAACGTCAAAATTGGTTCATCCGCAGGTGGTATCGATGGTGGTCAATGGCAAATGCCGATGCCCTATTTGATTTCAGAAGGCATCATTACTGATAACCTCAAAATTCCGATGTATGTGCTTTTGCAATTAAATACACAGGGCAATGGCATTGCGATCGCGGGTAAGCACAAAGACAAAGGCTTGACGCTAAAAGCAGATATAGCGGTTTTCAAATGAGCGTGATACGAGCATCACATTCATAAAACCAGCCAAAGAAGTCAGATTCGGAGACAGAATTGAAAGCGAGAGTGATAGCCTCATGAAGCTGTTCAGTGGTTCTCGG
>NZ_JAGQBK010000038.1:0-5417 GCF_024345595.1 Synechococcus lacustris Maggiore-St4-Slac
ACCCTACCATCAACCAACAATGTTCCCTTGACAGGGGTAAGTAAACCCATGAGAATATCTGTAAGAGTAGTTTTACCACTGCCCGTTGGGCCAACCAAGCCAATCCTCTGCCCCTTGCCTATTTCAAGGCAAATACTATTTAAGGTTGGAGAATTAAAATTATTGTAGGCAAAAGAAATATTTCTAAGCTTAATAGACTGATGCCACTGAAATAAAGGTTGACTATTACTAGATACAGAAATAGGCAAAAGACTCATATCAATGGGCTGTGAAAGTAAATCCATAACTCTCTGCAAGGAAGCACCACTTGCACGAATGGAACTCCAGCAGGAATACATCTGCTGAAGATTTGGCAAAATAGATTGAGCCGCTAGAGCGAAAACGCCTAGCAGGGGGAGGCTGGTAAGAATGGTTCCCTGACGGCCTACCAACGCATAACCACCAATGCCGATTAGGGCGTAAGCAAGGGCTTCAACAACAAAACGGGGGAACGAATGTAGAAAACCTGTGTCAGCAGTAATTCGACGGGTAATGGTTGTAAGTGAACGATAGCGCTCCCTGTGCATGAGCTGACTGTTATCAATCAACATGTCTCGAATACCACCAAGACTTTCCTGCATCACTCGCAGCTCCTGTTCAGCCACCTTCATTAAGATCTGGCCATTGCGTTGCAAAGGCCTATGCAAGCGAGCAGCAATTAATAAATAGGAGCCACCGAGCAAGATAACCGCAGAAAATGTGGCTTTCCAACTAACCAAAAGAACCGAAAATAATGCTCCTCCAAAAATCACGGCAGAGGCAAACAACTGCAGGCAGGGAGCAAGCACTCCGGAGATAATTCCATTGACCTGTGCAATACCAGTCATCACCTCGCTAGTATTTCTGTTTAAATGCACTATGTAGGGCTGCAGAAGAGTGCGATAGAAAGCTTCATCACTAAGATCGTTGCCAATAGCTGCGGCCATACGGCCGCTAAGCCAAGCAGTGATTGTGCGACTTACCCCCAATGCTATTGCCACAGAAACAAAAAGTATTGTGATTAATAACAAGAGAGATTCAGGGGTGTCCAAAAAATGCAACTTAAATAAATGCGTAACAAAAATGCGGTAATCAGCCAACATTGAAGCGGGATTAATCAATATATTAAGAAAGGGCATCACTGAAAGTATGAATACCACTTGAAGCACACTGGTGAGTGTCATCAACATGGCCAATCCCAAGAGCTGGGTCCTTCTCTTAGCGGAGAGCCTAGACAATAAATTCAGAATGGCCGTATAAATTGAGAATGTAGATTTAGATTCTGCTTTAATCATAAGAACCCCCAAGCATTAGCCTTAGCCGACGGCTTGCACCAACTACTCGCCGCCACAAAAAAACCAAATGCATCAATGCCAACTGAAAGATCAGACTAAATCGTATCCACTCTAGTCCCCATAACGCATGCTGGCTAATGCGACAAGAAACAACAAAGCAGGGTTGCAAATATATCATTCCTCCACGTTCACGCATTGACTGGTGAAACTTGACATGTTCACAGATTGGGAATCCCAGATCATCATGACCGGCGTAAGTACATCCATCAAGAACGCTTGCCCGGTATAGGCCTGCTCCAGCAAAAGCTGAATCAACGGGAATTGGAGGTAGATGGGCCGGAAGATGAATCTGCCTTGAGGCTATTAGCACTCGCCGTGTGAATTCCTCCCCATGGCTACTCCTTTGCTCATGAAACAACTTGGACACATCAAATGGACACCAAAGGGAATGGCGTAATGCCCAAATGTCGTAATAGAAGGCTGCGTGATTGGCGGTAAGAGCACTCCAATCCGGCGGGGCCAGTTCTAGGGCTCTATTAATACAACGTACAGAAATGGCTGCAGTTTCGGGTGCAATATCTAGCATCAAAACCAGATCAAAGGCCTCACTTCCTGCCAAGGCATCAAACTGCTCCAGCAGTAAGTTACGACAGAAGGCAATTCGATCTGTCCGTTCGGGGAATTTCTGATCAAGGGAACCAGGATTAATTAGCAGCAGGTTGCTTGGCAAACGCTTTTGCAGATGAGATAGGTACCTAAAGGAACCATCCACTGAGTCGTTCTCAACCACCACCACTTTCAATGTAGTAAGCAATGGGAGAAGACTTTGCAAGAAAAGCGTGAACCGAGGCAACTGCGGCTCCGCATCTCGACAAAGCGCCCCTATGAATAACCGACAACCATCCAGCTGATGGCTCATGAAGCTAACTTCCTCAGCGACCTGGCAAAGTTGATGGTGCGACGTGCAGAAATCTGCCAGGAAAACTGCTGGGCACGAGCCAAACCAAGTAAGCGTAGATTCTGTTGGAGTTCTTGATCTGAAATTATCCTTTCAAGCTGAACTGATAGCAGGTCTGAATTAAAAGGATTAAAGAAAAGTGCTGCATCACCAAGTACTTCTACCATTGCAGGATGATTAGATGATAAAACTGGCGTACCTGAACTAATTGCTTCTAACACAGGCAAACCAAATCCCTCACATACACTTGGAAAAACAAAACAGGTGGCATTTCTATACAATGTAGCTAAAAACTGATTGCTTACAAATCCAGTGAATATTATCTTTCCTTCCAGTTGCAAGTTCTTAATTTTCTCCACTAAGGCTAAATCACCCCAGCCCGCAGGACCGCACAACACTAATTTAGGTACAGCCTCTCCTAAGCGTAAAAATAATTTTGAATAGGCAGTGAGTAAAGTCCCAAGATTCTTCCGTGGTTCAAGAGTTCCTACACTAAGAATATATGAATGCCTTAAAAGGCCAAGCTCCCTAAGAATGGAGGGATCACGAGAATTAGTTTCACAACTAAAACAGGCATCAGCGGCATGGGGTATTACTACGATTGGCTTGCTGCTTAAGGCTGGCAACCAGCGCAATAAATCATCACGAGTAGCCTCAGAGACGCAGATAATTCCATCCACATCAGGCAATTGCAACCTTAGCTCGGAGTAAAACTTAATAGACCAATCATGGCAATACCCTGGAAAGAGAACCGGAATCAAGTCATGAATACAAATTACACGTTTAAGCCGTCGAAACCTTGATAGCGCTGGAGTCAACGCATGTGGCGTAAAATAAATACAATCAGTACGAGCAGGAAGCAACAAACGATTCAGTTTCTGCCACAGAATAACAAATTGAATGCGGCGCTCAATCCCACATGTAATCCTCTTTCCAAAGAGAGCTCGAATTGTATTAACAAAAACTTGAGGAAGATAAGGGCCACAGAAATCTACAGACTGTGGTGACTGAATCTCCAAGAGCTCTGCGCTTAGGGCAAGTCGATTAGGTCGTTCACCACCGGGCAGAAATGGAATTAATTCTTCAGACGGAAATTCATGGCCTACTGCTGCCATCGATTGCAAAAGACACTTAGTGTAGCGATAAACTCCGGTTCGAGCACTGGGAAGGCCCAAAAGTCCATCGGCGATAACCGTAGCATCAAAGAGCAACAGATTTCGGCTCATCGCACAATTAGCATGCCAATAAATATTCCCAAATCTAGCACGAATATCAATTTTCAACCCAAGTCAGAGCAAACTCATAACGAGCCAGGATGCTAATATAATAGAAATACCAACCATTCCCAAATGGATTCCCAATTATATCGGGCTTTTGAAGATCAATTCAGAGGTTCAGAAAAATTGATATCCGCAAGACTACAACAGTATGAGAATTTTTTTATACCTATTGCTTCCACCAATCCCGGCGGAAGCATTTTTGACGCGGGCTGCGGTAGGGGCGAGTGGATCAAACTGATGCGACAATACGGCTTTGACTGCACAGGTGTAGACGAAAATCCTTATATGTCTAAAGATAGCAATCTACCCATTCACATTGGTAATGCACTTGAGGAAATCAAACATCTGCCAGAAGAAAGTCAATCGATTATTAGCGCCTTCCACTTATTAGAACATCTACAGTGCGGATTAATAATAAGTTTCATCGAAAATGCATTTAAGGCATTAAAGCCAGGAGGCATTCTAATTATAGAAATGCCAAATACCGAAAATATTGAGGTCGCCGGCTCAAGCTTCTGGCTAGACCCAAGCCATTTAAGACCTATTCCGGTAGCATTTCTTACATTTCTATTTCAAGAGCATGGATTCTACAGGTACAAAGTATTGCGCCTTCAAGAAGAGAAAGATTTGCACCAATTTGATAGAAAAATCACTTTGTCAGATGTTTTTTTTGGAGTATCTCCAGACGTAGCAGTGGTTGCCCAAAAAGGACCAGAAGATCAACCTTTGGTAAAAGAACTTGATGTGGCTTTTAATAAAGACTATGGATTAAGTCTCCGGGATCTAGTTAATCGATATGACAAGCAAAGAGAGGGAGGCTTTTTAAGGAGAAAAAGGCTACACACAGCTAAAGTAATTAAAGCCTTACTGAAAAAATACACTACATGAATTTGGTCAGATTCCGCAAATAATCAATACTTAGTGGATCATTTTTCTAATATCAAGAAAATTTGTGCAGTCGCTTTAGGGGAAATGACTGGGCCGGCATGCAATGCTTTCTCACATTTAATCATGTGTGAATTACACATGATTAAATTATTAACTCCAATAATCTCTAAAAACTAATTGTTATCCTGCTATCAATTGTGGTTCTACAGTTATCAGGGTTGCCACCTTGGCAATTAACAATACCTTGATGGGCACCTTGGAAATCCCGCAACATTACAGTTCCCACAACCGGTATTCTCTCGAAGGGTTTAAAACTTGCTCCAATACCGTTATATTGACCAGCCCATTCTGCAAAGATTGATATCCGCTGATTAAATGCCAAGGACAATGTACCAATGGGGCCATAATTACCATAGTTCACCCAATTTTTTCGGGTATCATCTATGGATTTATAGCGTCCATTACCTGCTCCTGCAGTTAGTGTAGCTATCGCTGGAGTTTTAGCTCCAAACCAATTACCTAGCGGCACTGATTGAGAAGCTATAAATAAATAACTTCTACCTAAATCGGCTTGAATATTATCCTTTGCACCTGGATATCTTCCGTTCGGACCGCCGCCGCACAAAAGCTGTTCCTGATTTTGGCCTACAATTGCAAAGCCTGTTGTTGGCGACAAGCTACTTTTAACTTGAAAGCCAATTGAAGCACCAGAATCACGGTAATTACCGTCACTTCTGTTGCCAACAAATGATTCTTGTTGCGAAAATGTTATGCCGGCTGATATTGGCCCCATAATTAATGGAGTAAATTCAGCTTGATATTGACCATCGGAATAAGAATTCCAAAAATCATTCCAATTTGGTGCATCTGGAGCACCAGAGTTAGTTGGATTACCTAATAACTGATAAGTGAGAACAAACCTCCTAGCCACATCCTGCCTAAAAGCTGTTGGCACCCAAAAACCAACTTCAGGATATA
>NZ_JAGQBK010000004.1:0-191502 GCF_024345595.1 Synechococcus lacustris Maggiore-St4-Slac
GGCGTAGATCCATTGGCAGTTCATGATCTTCAGCAACTGATTCTCTCCCTACGTGAACGGGGGGTTGCGATGTTGATCACTGATCATAATGTACGCGAAACATTATCAATTACAGATCGTGCTTATATCCTTGCCGATGGCACAATTCTTGCATCAGGCACTGCCCATGAGGTGGCAAATAACCCCTTGGTTCAGAAGCATTATCTTGGTGAGGACTTTAGATTATGAATCGCTTTATTACATTTGTTAATCGCTACTGGCGCCAGGTTCCGTTGATGGATCGTTGGTTGTTATCTGAATTGCTGGGTCCCCTACTGTTTGGTATTGCAGCATTCACAGCCGTTACCCTATCGGTTGGAGTGGTTTTTGAACTTGTTCGTAAGGTTGCTGAATCGGGGTTGTCAGTTGCGATAGCAACTCAAGTTCTATTTTTAAAACTGCCTGGTTTTCTAGTTCTCTCCTTTCCCATGGCCACCTTAATGGCCACACTGCTTGCCTACAGCCGTTTGTCTGGTGGCAGTGAGCTCACAGCTCTGCGCAGCATCGGTGTTTCAACAGTGAGATTTGTTGTTCCAGCAATATTATTGGCTGCTTTAATGAGTGGCCTTACCTTTATGTTTAATGATTTTATTGTCCCCCCAGCCAACAGGGCAGGTTATGTAACCCTCCATAAGGCCCTTGGCAGAAGCATTGATTCTGAAAAAGGTGAAAATATTATTTACCCTCGCTATGGAAAAGTTATTGGCGGACCAGCTGAGGAGAAAGAACGTTTAGTGCACTTGTTTTACGCTAGGAGTTATTTCAATGGCGCTATGCTTGACGTTACATTACTAGATTTTTCCAGGCCAAATAGTAGGCAGATGCTTAAGGCAAAGCAGGCTAGGTATGACGAAAAATCGGGCAATTGGGAATTTCTTCAGGGCAGCGTTATAAATATTTCAGAGAATGGTGGAATGAATACCACAGCTGAATTTGATAGTTATTTTTACCCCCTTGGTGAGGGCCCATTAGATCTAGCTGAACTGCCAAGGGATGCAAATAATATGACCGTTGCTCAAGCTCGAGAGGGATTGCGCATCTTGGAGCAGGCCGGAGACCGTAAGGAGGTTCGCAAGTTAAAGGTTCGCATTCAAGAAAAATTTTCTTTCCCTGCCATTTGTTTAGTGTTTGGCTTGATAGGTGCCAGTTTGGGTGCCAGGCCCAATGGCCGCACAAGCCGCAGCCAGGGTTTTGGCATAAGTGTTCTATTGATATTCCTTTACTATCTTCTGGCTTTTGTTTTTAGTTCCTTGGGAGTAAAAGGTACCCTTTCACCAGTTCTGTCTGCTTGGTCGCCTGTGTTTATCGGGCTTATTGGTGGTGGATACCTGCTTAGGCAGGCAAGTCGCTAGGAATCCACCCACCCTTTCCATCCGTGCTGTATTAAACCTGAGGTGTGTTCTTGAATAATCCCTTGCTTGATCCTGTGCTTTTGCTGGGGCTTCTGGCCTTTGGTTCCCTGTTACTAGCTCTGCCCCTTGCCTTCTGGGGCCTCAGCGGTAGCCCTCAGGCCCCTACGGCAAAACTGGTACGGGGCTTGGTGGTGGCTGCAAATCTTCTCTTAACTACCCAGCTTTTGTGGCGATGGCTCGATTCAGGCCATTTCCCCATCAGCAACCTGTATGAATCCCTTTGTTTCCTCGCTTGGGGTTGCACCCTTACGCAGTTATTGGTTGAGCGCAGTTGGCCTTCAGGGCTCGTACCCGCTGCCACCACGCCAATGGCATTGGTTTGTGTTGCTTTTGCAAGTTTTGCCTTACCAGAAACCCTTAAAAATGCTGCTCCACTGGTGCCGGCCCTACGTTCCAGTTGGTTGGTTATGCATGTGAGCGTAATAATGATGAGTTATGCAGCATTATTAGTTGGCTCGCTTTTATCAGTTGCCGTGCTGATAACTGAACCCAGTAAAGTGCTAGAACTACGAAGTAGCTCAATTGGCAGTGGGGGCTATCAAAAAGCACACCTTAATCAAGGTGAATCCATTTCATTACAAGGCAGCTACTTTGGCCTGGGTGAAAGACTTGATAACCTTAGTTACCGAACAATTACAGTTGGTTTTCTGCTTTTAACAGTGGGAATCATCAGTGGTGCTGTATGGGCAAATGAAGCATGGGGAAGTTGGTGGAGTTGGGATCCAAAGGAAACCTGGGCTTTGATTTGTTGGCTTGTATACGCGGCTTATCTGCATACCCGTTTAACCCGCGGTTGGCAGGGCCGCAAACCCGCCTGGCTAGCTATGGGAGGTCTTGTTGTAATCACAGTTTGTTATATAGGTGTTAATTTACTTGGCATCGGTTTACATAGTTATGGTTGGTTTTTTGATAGTTAGTTTGCTCTAGTTAGCAGGGCTTGAAAGTCTTTATTTTTGGCCAGTGCTTCGATAATTTTGTGGCGTTCCCATAGGCCAAGCTGGCGTTCGGGGAAGCCATCAATAAAATCATCAATCACCTTAAGAGGTTTGCCTAAATTAAAGGGACTGATCTCAAGATTAAGCAATCGGAATGAGCCGCTTGGAATATCAATGCTCTTCTTGGATCTCGGGTAGGTTGAAGTTAGTAAATATTTAATATTACTTCGTAAAAAATTCTTTAGAACGATCGCAATATCTGTATTGGAAAGATGGAACAAGCAATCCCTGCAGAGCCAAATGTCAGCATCGGGTAATTTGTCATTAATTATATCCAAACAAACAAAGTTCCTTTTTTCTGATCCATAAAGGAGCTGATTGCGGCTAACTAGTGATTCAACTATGTCACCACCAACATAGGTTATTTCACCGTTCCATTCAATCATCCTAAACCAGTTGTAATCACCGCAGGGGGAATCTAGGATGCTAGTAACTTCAAGCTCCTCTACTAATTTTGGAAGCTCGGCCCTCAGGTTTTCCGTGTAGGCCATGGTTGAACCCGGTCCCGATACGCTTTCACTGTCCCCCCAGAAATTATTATTATAATAATAATTAAATATGTCGCTATTATTACCAATTAAATCAAGTTTGCGCTTTTCCTCTGAGTATTTGAATTTATCTAGCGAGTATTTCTCGCCAAATAAATTAGAGGTTAAAGAGGTTAATAAATCTATGAATTTTTTGAAAAACATTCCTTACCAAACTGCCTTTTAAGATCAATATATTATAGCGCGTAGCGCGTAGCGCGATTTAAGCGCCTGGGCGACGACTATTCCTAATGTTGCTGATTGCCTCTGCGTAATTATCTGTATTGAAAACGGCTGAGCCTGCCACCAGGGCATTGGCACCTGCTTCGATTACTTGCCAGGCATTGTTTGCCTTGATGCCACCATCTACTTCAATCCAAGGATCGAGGCCCCTCTCATCGCACATGCGCCTCAGGCTTCGCACTTTATCTACGGCAGATGGGATAAAACTTTGGCCACCAAAACCAGGGTTAACACTCATTAAAAGCACTAAATCACAGAGTTCCAGGCAATATTCAAGGCTGCTTAAAGGAGTGCTGGGATTAAGTACTG
This sequence comes from Synechococcus lacustris Maggiore-St4-Slac, assembly GCF_024345595.1. Lineage (NCBI taxonomy): Bacteria > Bacillati > Cyanobacteriota > Cyanophyceae > Synechococcales > Synechococcaceae > Synechococcus > Synechococcus lacustris. The sequence goes on from NZ_JAGQBK010000004.1 coordinate 3,526, forward strand.
CGCCTGCTTTACAACCTAAATCGCGAATTTGGCCAAGGTTGCGGTGGAGATGGGGACAGGCTTCAACTTGTACATAAATGTGGTCAGCGCCTGCCTTTGCAAAATCGGCTACGAATTTTTCTGGTTCAACAATCATCAAATGCACATCCAGTGGCTTGCTGGTTACGGGGCGCAGGGCCTCAACCACCAGGGGACCGATGGTGATGTTTGGCACAAAACGGCCGTCCATCACATCAACGTGGATCCAATCGGCACCGGCTTGATCCACTGCCCTCACATCATCGCCAAGCCTTGAAAAGTCTGCGGAAAGGATCGATGGGGCAATCACAAGGGATTTTTCGGTCATGGGAGGGCCGGTGGTTGCCAAATTGTACGGAGCACCGCGGCGACCAACGCTGATACAGTCAACGGCGCTTTGCTTCCCTCAAAGGAGCCAGCAAACCGTTCTTTGCCCCAGCCCCCTTGGACCGCACCCTTATCCAGGAAATTCTCGAGGTAGTCGAGCAGGCCGCCATCGCCTCCGCCGAACTCACAGGTATGGGCCTGAAAAATGAGGCGGATGCCGCTGCTGTTGAGGCCATGCGCAAGCGCATGGGTTTAATCAACATGCAAGGCCGAATCGTTATTGGTGAAGGTGAGCGGGACGAGGCCCCCATGCTCTACATCGGTGAGGAGGTGGGCACTGGCACGGGTCCAGGCGTCGACTTCGCCGTAGACCCATGCGAGGGCACAAACCTTTGCGCAAACAGCCAGAGGGGATCCATGGCGGTTCTTGCCGCCTCAGACCGTGGCGGTTTGTTTAATGCCCCAGATTTTTATATGAAGAAACTGGCGGCTCCCCCCGCTGCAAAAGGAAAAGTTGATATCCGCAAGTCGGCCACAGAAAACATTGCAATTCTTAGCCAGTGCCTGGGCCTTGCTGCCAGCGAACTGGTAATTGTTGTGATGGATCGTGCCCGCCACAAGGATCTAATCGCTGAAATCAGAACTACCGGAGCAAGGGTGCAACCAATCTCCGATGGCGACGTGCAAGCGGCAATTGCCTGTGGATTTGCTGGCACAGGCACCCATTGCCTTATGGGCATTGGTGCAGCCCCCGAAGGTGTGATTTCAGCTGCTGCCCTAAGGGCCCTTGGAGCTCATTTCCAAGGCCAGCTGGTTTACGACCCCGCCGTGGCTCAAACTAGCGAGTGGGCCGACTACACAAGGGAAGGCAATATTGCTCGCTTAAATGAAATGGGTATAACCGATGTGGATAAGGTTTATGAAGCGGATGAATTAGCTTCAGGGGAGAATGTTGTATTTGCAGGTAGCGGCATCACCGATGGTTTGCTCTTCCATGGGGTTAAATTCGAGAAGGATTGCACCCGCACCAGCAGCTTGATTATCAGTACCTTAGACAACACAGCCCGTTTCACTAACACTGTGCATATCAAGGAAGGAGCTACCAGCATCGCTCTGCATTAAATAACCACTTAAAAAACCTTCAAGAATGGAGCTGGCTTATGCCTCTCCATTCTTGAGTTCCCCCCGTTTGGCCATGCATCTAGCCGTCGTAGGGCTTAGCCACCGCACGGCTCCTGTTGAGATCCGCGAAAGGCTGAGCATTCCAGAGCATTCTTTGGAGGTTTCCCTTAAGGAACTTCGTTCCAGTGATCAGGTACTTGAAGCATCAATCCTCAGTACCTGCAACCGTTTAGAGATCTACAGCCTTTTGAAGCAACCCCAACAGGGGGTTGAGGCAATCCAAGATTTTCTTGCCAGCCACAGTGGCTTACCTGGTTTAGAGCTCAAACCGCACCTATTTGCCCTTCACCACGAGGAGGCAATCCAGCATCTGCTGAGGGTTAGTTCTGGTCTCGATAGCTTGGTTTTAGGAGAGGGACAAATACTCAGCCAAGTAAAAAAAATGTATCGGTTGGGTCAGGATCACCAATCGATAGGTCCGATTTTAAATCGCCTCTTAAACCAGGCCGTAAGTACTGGGAAAAGGGTTCGCACTGAAACCAACCTCGGTTCAGGTGCTGTTTCGATCAGTTCAGCAGCGGTTGAGTTGGCTCAATTGAAGGTTGGGCAAGAGCAGGGTTTAGATGAATTGGTATCTCTGAACAGCGAACAGATCGCTGTGGTGGGTGCAGGTCGCATGGCCCGCCTGTTGATTCAGCATCTCCAAGCCAAGGGGGCTAGGGAGCTGGTTTTGGTAAATCGAACCGTTGCAAAGGCGGAGCTGCTTGCGGCTGATTTCCCCGAGCTGCCGATCAACTGCGTGGGGCTAGATCAACTCAACAACAAATTGATTAGCAGCTCCCTGCTGTTTACGAGCACAGGCGCCGATGAACCGCTGATCAACTGTCAGCGGCTAAATGGGCTGATGCGCACTCAGCGTTTGATGTTGATCGACATAGGCGTTCCCCGAAATATCAGCTCGGATGCAAGCCTGAGCCGCAATGTGCAGTGTTTCGACGTAGACGATCTCCAAGAGGTGGTAGATCGCAATCAAGCAGCACGCCGTGAGCTCGCCCTTCAGGCAGAGGTGCTGCTTGAGGAAGATCAGCGGGCTTTTCTTGAGTGGTGGGATGGCCTGGAGGCTGTTCCCACCATCAATCGCTTGCGTAGGCACCTGGAGGACCTGCGCCAGCAGGAACTTCTCAAGGCCTTAAGTCGGATGGGAGCCGATCTATCCGATCGGGAGCGCAAGGTGATCGAGGCCCTAACCAAAGGAATCATCAACAAGGTGCTGCACGGCCCCACAACGGCCCTTCGAGCCCCGCAGCCCCGGGCAGCAAGGCTTCAGGCCATGGAAGCCCTAGAGAAGCTATTCGGCCCCTTTGCGGCCCCTGGTGACGGGGAATCAAGCGGCAACTAGCCGATTTTTTGAATCGGGCATTTACGGATCGAAAACAGATCACAAATTAAACTTGCTTCTCGCGAATTCCTTGCCGGAATGGGGGTGCTTCCACCAGAGTGGCGCCGCTGCAGGGGTTAGATGAAAAGAGTTCTCGCGATCATTCTTGGAGGCGGAGCCGGCACCAGGCTTTTCCCCCTCACCAAAATGCGGGCCAAACCCGCAGTACCCCTGGCTGGCAAATATCGATTAATCGATATCCCAGTTAGTAATTGCATTAATAGTGGGATTACACAGATTTATGTGTTAACCCAGTTCAATAGCGCTTCATTGAACAGGCACATATCTCAAACATACAATTTATCCACTGGCTTTGGCCAAGGTTTTGTTGAGGTTCTAGCAGCTCAACAAACACCAGATAGCCCAAGTTGGTTTGAAGGTACGGCGGATGCAGTGCGCAAATACGAATGGTTATTTCAGGAATGGGATGTTGATGAAGTTGTGATCCTTTCAGGTGATCAACTTTATAGAATGGATTATCAGTTATTTGTTGAAGAGCACCGTCGCAGCGGCGCCGATCTCACTGTTGCTGCCCTACCAGTTGATAGCGAGCAGGCAGAGGGTTTTGGCCTAATGCATGCTGATGCCGATGGCTGGATTACTAAATTTAGAGAAAAGCCGAAGGGCGAAGCTCTCACTGAGATGAGGGTGGACACAGGTGGCATGGGCCTCAGTGCAGAGGATGCCGCCAAAAGGCCATACCTGGCATCAATGGGTATCTATGTTTTCAAGCGAGATGTGCTTTTTAAGCTCTTAGCTGAAAATCCTGAGGCCACCGATTTTGGTAAGGAGATTATCCCCACAGCACTACAAGACGGCAAGAAATTACGCTCCTACTTCTTTGATGATTATTGGGAGGATATCGGAACTATCCGGGCATTTTATGAAGCAAACCTGGCCCTAACAGCCCAACCCCATCCACCTTTCTCATTTTATGACAAGCAATTTCCTATCTATACAAGGCACCGCTACCTACCACCATCAAAATTGCAGGATGCCCAGGTAACTGAATCAATCATTGGTGAGGGTTCATTACTTAAAGCCTGCAGCATTCACCGCTGTGTTCTTGGTGTTAGATCCCGAATTGAAAATGAAGTGGTGCTGCAAGACACACTCGTTATGGGTTCTGATTATTTTGAATCGGGAGAAGAGAGGGAACTACTGCTTGAACGTGGAGGCATCCCCATGGGTGTTGGCAGGGGCACCACGGTGCGACGGGCAATCCTCGATAAAAATGTGCGCATCGGCGCCAACGTAACCATCGTCAACAAAGATCACGTGGAGGAAGCCGATCGCCCTGAACACGGCTTCTACATCCGCAACGGCATTGTTGTTGTGGTGAAAAATGCCTCCATTGCCGACGGTATGACGATCTGATTAAAGGAGCTAAAGCTTTGGGATCCGAACAGATCCAGGTTCTTAGCAGGCCCTTAAGCCAGTTGTTGCCACACTGCAATCGACTGGTTTTTTGGTTTAACCATGGGCAAAGGGCATTTTGGACTTATCGGCCTTGGCGTTATGGGCGAGAACCTCGTTCTAAACGCTGAACGCAACGGCTTCTCTAGTGTTGTTTACAACCGAACAGCTCAAAAAACCGATGAGTTCCTTGCCGGCCGAGGCGCTGGTAAGCAAATAAGTGGTGCCTACTCCCTTCAGGAGTTTGTAGACAAGCTGGAGCGCCCTCGCCGGATCTTGATGATGATCAAGGCGGGTCAACCTATCGACGACACCATCGCCAGCATTTCGCCCTACCTCGAGGAAGGCGACCTGCTTATCGATGGTGGTAACTCCCTTTACACCGACACTGAAAGACGAGTAGCAGAGCTGGAAAGCAAAAGTTTTGGCTACATCGGCATGGGTGTTTCCGGAGGCGCCAAGGGTGCATTGGAAGGTCCGAGCATGATGCCCGGTGGCACAAAGGCCTCCTACGACGCCATCGAAAGCCTCGTAACCAAGATGGCTGCCCAAGTAGAAGACGGCCCCTGCGTTACTTACATCGGCCCTGGCGGTTCGGGCCACTTCGTTAAAACAGTGCATAACGGCATCGAATACGGCATTGAGCAAATACTTGCTGAGGCCTACGACTTAATGAAGCGTGTTGCCGGCATGGGTGGCACAGAAATGGCGGATGTGCTCGGCAAATGGAATAGCAGTGAAGAACTTTCCTCTTATTTGGTTGAAATTACCGAGGTTTGTTTACGCACAAAGGATCCTGAGGACGGCAGCGACCTTGTGGAAAAAATCATGGACCAAGCCGGCCAAAAGGGCACTGGTCTATGGACCGTTGTTAGTGCCCTTCAGATGGGGGCTCCCGTTCCAACGATTTACGCATCCTTAAATGCGCGCGTAATGAGTTCACTTAAACCCCAGCGGGTTGCAGCTGAAGCCAGCCTCAAGGGGCCAGCGATCAAAGCTTTCCCCATGGGTACCCCTGAAGATGGCATGGCACCTCTTATGGATGCTGTTGTGTTGGCTTCCATGGCCAGCTATGCCCAGGGCATGGAACTTATGCGTATCGCTTCAGAGGAGCACAACTACAAATTGCATATGCCTTCAATTGCACAGATTTGGAAGGGGGGGTGCATCATCAGAGCCCGTTTGCTTAAGCGCATCCAAGACGCCTTCAACAAAGATCCGCAACTTTGCAATTTGCTTGTTGATCCTTGGTTTGCAGAGCAGGTAAACCGCCGTTTACCTGGCCTTGCCCAGGTGGTTGCAGGGGCAGCAGAGGCGGGAATCCCAGTGCCTTGCTTTAGTAGCACCCTCGACTACATCAATAGTTATCGCAGCCCCCGCCTGCCCCAGAACCTGGTGCAAGCAATGCGTGATTGCTTTGGCTCCCATACCTATCAAAGGGTTGACAAAGAAGGGGCCTTCCACACTGAGTGGCTTTAGTGGCAAGTTATCAACTAATTGAGGTTGCAGATCGCGCCGAATTAGCAGCGCGGGCCGCGGAGCAAATTGCCCAAACGATTGAGGGTGCTCTTGCGCTTCGCGATCGGGCACAGATTGCCCTGTCTGGTGGCACCACTCCAGAAGCGGCCTATCGGAATTTGGCCGAATACAACCTTCCTTGGCAGAGAATCGACTTCTTCCTTGGCGATGAACGTTGGGTTCCGGCCAACGACCCCCTCAGCAATGCCCGCATGGTGCGTGCGAGCTTGCTGGGCAATGCCAAAAGCGCCTTTGCTTGTTTCCATCCAGTACCAACGGATTCCCCAAACCTTGAAAAAGGAGTTGAGGCCTATGAACGCAGCCTTGAGCAGATCTGCCAAAGCAGTCCACCGGTTCTTGATCTGGTGCTTTTGGGCCTTGGCGATGATGGCCACACGGCATCTCTATTCCCTGGCACGGCCGCCACTCAGGTTCGTGATCGCTGGGTAACCGTTGGAGAAGGCAAAGGAATTCCAAGGATTACCTTCACGGTGCCGGTGCTTTGCGCCGCCCGTTCAGTGTTGTTCCTCGTGGCAGGTACCAGCAAACAAGAAGCGCTCAAACGCTTACTTGATCCAGCTGAAAACCCAGGCCGAACCCCAGCCAAGTTGGTGCAAACCAATTCAGATATGCTCGTATTTGCGGATACCGAAGCATGTGCAGGGCTTGGTTGAACTGGTGATATTGCTGATAGCCGCAGGCGATGGATTTAGTGGTTGGGCAAGCCTCAACGACACAGTTATGGGCGGCCGCAGCAGTGGTGCTTGCAGCGTTGGCAGTGATGGTTTGCTTATGCAAGCCGAGGTGGTGGCTGAAGGCGGTGGCTTTGTTAGCTGCCGCTCCCCCCGCTGGAACCCGCCGCTCGATTTATCGGCAGCAGGGGCGATTGAGCTTGTGCTTCAGGGGGATGGGCGCCGATATAAATTTGCCGTTGCCAGTTCTGATCTGGCCGGAAAATTGGCAGATCTTGTACCTGGAGGATTGCGCTGGGTTCGCGACTTTGATACCCAACCAACTGGCACTACAACTGTTCGAATACCTTTTGCCGATTTGCTACCAACGCTGCGGGCAAATCCCGTTTCAATACCGCTTCGATTTGATCCCAGCCGCGTTGTTCAAATGCAAATACTGCACTCGCGTTTTGCAGAAGATGGTTCAGAAAATATTGGCTTTCGACCAGGGCCATTGAGGCTTTTAGTTCAGAAGCTAGAAGCTGTTCCTTAATGGCAACAACTTGGCTACCGGCTGAGGGGCAATTGCTGGAGCAGGCGAAACTGCTGCAGAGCATATGTAAATGTGCCGACCACTCAAAACCTGAATTAAGGCATGCAGCAATTTTGCTTGAAGCTGCTGTTGATAGTTGGGTTGTGCGCCTTGAAGCGCGGGATTGCGCTGGTTTAAGGCGAGAACAAGATGATCTCGAACTTGAAATATACGGTTCAGCGCAAGACCCATCACTGCAAATTGGCTGGCTGCAGCAACAAAATCAACCCCTCCTATGGCTCGGTCGCCATCCAGTATGGATGGATCCAAATACGGGCCTTCGCCAGGAGAGACCGGCGGCAGGCATGGATTTGGAAACCATGGCTAGACGCTTGCGCAGCCTCCTAATTCAGGGTTGATCAGTAACAGCACCCTTGCTGCTGCAACTTACCTGCCGGGCGTACTTTCCTAAAACACCAGTGCTATAGGGGGGCTTTGGGGCGCGCCAAGCTGCCCTGCGTTGATCTAATTCTGCATCGTTTACGTTCAACTGAACCAATAATTTGTGGGCATCAACTGTGATGCTGTCGCCTTCTTGTACCAAAGCAATCGTGCCACCCACGGCTGCTTCCGGTGCCACATGGCCAACCACCATTCCATAGGTTCCACCTGAGAAACGGCCATCGGTAATCAGCGCAACCTGATCACCCAAGCCCTGGCCAATAATTGCGGAGGTAGGCGAAAGCATCTCACGCATGCCAGGTCCGCCTACGGGTCCCTCATAACGAATGATCAGAACATCACCGGGAAGTATTGAGCCAGAAAGAATTGCCGCCAGGCAATCCTCCTCACATTCAAAAACACGGGCAGGTCCGGTGAGGCAGGGATTCTTTACGCCTGAAATTTTTGCAACACTGCCTTCACTAGCTAGGTTTCCTTTTAAAACTGCTAAGTGGCCCTTTGCATATAGTGGATTTGATAAAGGTCTAATTACATCTTGATTTGTTGCTGGTAGCGCTGGGATATCAGCCAGAACATCATTCAATGTTTTACCTTCAATGGTGCGGCATTCACCGTGTAATAACCCCGCATCCAATAACAACTTCATCACTTGGGGTATGCCTCCAGCCGCATGAAGGTCGGTGGTAACAAAACGGCCGCTCGGCTTTAGATCACAAATAACAGGGACCCTTTGACGGATGCTTTCAAAGTCATCAATGCAAAGGGGAACTCCGGCAGTGCGCGCAATAGCCAATAAATGTAAAACCGCATTTGTTGATCCACCAATGGCCATAATCACGCTGATGGCATTTTCAAATGCCTCGCGGGTAAGTAGATCTCTAGGACGTATATTCTGCTCAATAGCTGCAACTAATACCTCGGCTGAACGGGCGGCACTATCTGCCTTTTCCTGGTCCTCAGCCGCCATGGTGGAACTTCCAGGCAAGCTCAAGCCCATCGCTTCTATGGCAGAACTCATCGTGTTCGCAGTGAACATTCCGCCGCAACTACCAGCTCCAGGACAGGCATTTTTTTCAACAGCAAGCAGCTGAGCCTCATCAATTTTAGCTGCTGTGAATTGACCAACAGCCTCAAAAGCACTTACTACTGTTAGATCGCAGCCTCCAAGTTTGCCTGGTTTAATAGTTCCGCCATAGATAAATATTGCAGGTATATTCATTCTTGCCATGGCAATCATGGCGCCAGGCATGTTTTTATCGCAACCACCAACGGCAATAACACCATCCATCGATTGGCCATTGCATGCTGTTTCAATTGCATCAGCTATCACCTCCCTTGAAACCAGGGAATATTTCATTCCCTCGGTTCCCATCGAAATACCATCACTCACGGTGATGGTGCCAAACATCTGCGGCATAGCCCCAGCCAAGAAGGCAGACTGCTCCGCACGTTTAGCTAGATCATTCAAGCCGATATTGCACGGCGTAATCGTGCTGTAGCCATTTGCAATACCAACAATTGGCTTATTGAAATCTGCATCACCAAATCCAACCGCCCTAAGCATTGCCCGGTTTGGGCTTCGTTGTATCCCTTGGGTGATAGCAGCGGAGCGGAGTTTTTCCATGGCAGCGGTGGGAGCTCTAAACAGATCCTCTCAGTTCCCAGGTTCGGGGCTGAGATCCTCAAGTTGGCGGCGCACCTCATCGATGGCGATGTTCAGTCTTTGAACCCTCTCCTCAAGGCTCTCAGGCACTGCTGAAACCGAAGCAGGGCCAGGCGCAAGGCTGTTTAATTTGCTCAAACGCCTCATTTGATCGCCAAGGGCCTGCCTGCGATCAGCCCTGGAGAGCAACCACCAGGTGAGGCCAGCCGCCCCTAGGGCTGCACCCGTAACAGCGCTAAGAAAAAGTGAGCCTGAACTGCTGGGCTGGTCGGCCATAAAAGGGCCAAAAACTGAATTTACCCTAGGAAATCATCGGTAGCGGTGCCATAAAGCCTGTGGTTGGCATTGCCCAGCCCAGGCACTACGCAATTGTTGTCGTCTAATTCTGCGTCGATGCAGGCGGTATAGATGCTCAGGTTTGGAAACTGTTCTGCCACCCGCCTCAGTCCTGGAGCTGCTGCTACAGCGCAAATAGCTCTCACCTGTTCGCCTCGTACCGATTTTTCATCCAGGGCGCTGAGCACTTTGATCAAATTTGATCCGCTGGCGAGAACTGCATCAAAAACAACTACGCCAACCCTTTCACCTATTTGGTTCGGCAGGCAATTGAGATAGGTGGTGCCTTGATCACTAAAACCCAAATGGGCAACCCTGGCATTGGGTAAAACCTCCTGGCCTCCCGCCCAGAGCCCCAAACCGGTGGTTAGCAATGGAACAACCAAAAGTGCGGCGGTGGGATCAATCACAAAACCATCACAACTTGAATGTGGGGTTTCAACCTGAACGGCCTGTTGGGGAAGCCAATCACGAATCGCCTCGTAACTGAGCCAGCGACCCAATTCCTTCATGGCGGAGGCAAATAAAGGCGGAGGTGTGTTTTTGTCGCGCAATACGGTGAGCCAATGGGCTACCAGCGGATGGGGAGGAACGATCACCCGCAAAGACATGCTGCTGGCATAATTTGGATGGATCAGCTTAGGAGTTGCCATGGCGCCGGTCCAAAAAAAAAGATCAGTGTTTGATCGTTTTAAGGCTCTAGCTGCAGCTGTTTTTTTATTGGCGGCGCTGCTGCTTTTTGGCCAACCGCAGAGCACTTTTGCCATGACGGCACCTGAATTACGTGGAGCCAAATCACTCCAGGATCTAAGCCCAAATATGCACGGCAAAGATCTTCAACAAAAGGAATTCCTAAAAGCGGATTTAAAAGGTTTTGATTTTTCGGCCGCAGACCTACGCGGAGCAGTTTTTAATGGCAGCCAGCTGCAGGGCAGCAATCTTCAAGGGGCCGACATGCGCGATGTTGTTGGTTTTGCCAGTGGATTTCAAGGGGCTGATTTGAGTCAGGCTCGCCTTGATCGCAGCATGTTGCTGCAGAGTCATTTCCGCGACGCCCGCATCGATGGAGCTGATTTCTCTGAGGCAGTGCTCGACCAGCCGGAAATTAAGGCACTTTGTGCAAGGGCTGAAGGCGTAAATCAACTATCTGGAATTAGCACCGCAGAAAGCCTTGGCTGCGGCTGAAATAGCGGTGATAGGGTTGTGCATCGGTTCCCAGGTGATCAGGCCTGGGAGGTAACGGGGAAAGTCCGGTGAGAATCCGGCGCTGTCCCGCAGCTGTAAGAGGTGCAGCCAGTGGCTTGCCTTGAGTCAGAACGCCCGCCGAATTCACCCCCATCCCCGGCGCGGACCGGCTTCTCGGATGTTCAAATCTTTGTTTCCTAAGGCTTCACTGGCCATCTTTTTCAGCGTTTTAGTTTTGATTTTTGGTTTGGGCACTCCGGTGTTGGCCCACCACTTAATGGAATTTTTTCCAATGGAGCCAAGCCCAGCTTCAGGTTTGCTGAGCGGACTGCTGCACCCGGCCCTTGGACCAGACCATCTACTCTTCCTGCTCGCCCTTGGCATTGTTAGTTTGGGCCAAGAGCTACGTTTTCGCTGGGTGCTGGCCCTTCTAGCTGTTGGTTTAGCTGGATCGCTTACTGGTTTGGCATTACCAAACAGCTTGCCTTGGGCTGATGCATGGATAGGTTTTTCACTGCTTTTGGAAGCCCTTGTTTTACTTAATCGCTTACCAAAACTGCTGCTGATTCCTGCCTTTGCCTTCCATGGCTATGTGCTTAGCGCTTCGGTGCTGGGTTGGGAGCCAACACCAGTTTTCTTCTATTTAATCGGCTTGTTAATTTCCCAGGGACTTTTGCTTTGGGTTGCTTTAAAAGTTGTGAGAAATTCATGGGCTCAGTGGGGATCAACTGGCAAACTGAGAATTGTTAGTGGAATGCTTGCTGGTATTGGCACTAGCTTGGCCTGGTCTAGCTTGGTGCCTTAATAATGGTAATGGGAAATAATCGTATACCGGTAACAGTAGTTACCGGTTTTCTTGGCGCTGGTAAAACCACATTACTAAGATATTTATTAAAGCAAACAACCCAAAGATTAGCTGTTATTGTAAATGAATTTGGTGAGGTTGGAATTGATGCTGCATTAATAAAAAACTGTATTGATTGCCCAGACGATGCTGGCTTAATTGTTGAGCTCGCCAATGGCTGCTTATGTTGCACGGTTCAAGATGATTTTTTGCCCACAATTGAGAAATTGCTGGCCCAACCACAGGCCTTAGATGGAATTATTATTGAAACAAGCGGGCTAGCCCTTCCAGAACCGTTATTGCAAGCCTTTCAATGGCCTCAAATCAAACATCGCACCATCGTTCATGCGGTTATTACCGTTGTAGATGGTGAAGCGCTAGCTGCTGGCTCGGTAGTTTGTAAACCAGAAGAGCTAGAAAAGCAGAGGTTTGAAGATCTGAGCATCAATCACCTTGATGCAATAGAGGAGCTGTTTAGAGAACAGTTAGAACAGGCTGATCTTGTGTTGATCTCAAGGGCCGACCTGCTTAAACCTGATCAACTACAAGTTGCCAGGAATTTCCTGGAGGAGCAATTAAGGATGTTGCAAATTCAGAATAGGCCGCAATGCCTAGCCATCGCTAACGGAGAGCTTTCAGCGGATTTATTGCTTGGTATCCAGCACACCAATAGGTTAAATGAGGCAGAAGAGGAGCACACCCACAGCCATCCTGAACTAAATGCCGCCGCCTTAAGCCTGCAGGGAGAATGGCACAAGGATGGTTTAGCTGAAATGATCCTCGCAAATGTTATAAAGCCTATGGATCTCTATCGCCTCAAAGGACGCATACCAATAAAGGGCAAAGAACTTCCTTTGCAGGTGCAAGCTGTTGGTAGCCGGCTGAATTTATGGTTTGAAGCCGATGGATTAGATAGTGATCAACTCGAAATAGTACTGATCGGCTCCAATCCAGATGCGAAGAGATTAGAGCTTCACCTTGATGAATTTAAGTGCTAGTCGAGGGGTAGGGGACCTTTAGTGCAAACAGGCCCCCAACAAAGCGCACCAGCCTCTTCCCAACGGGGTTGAGCACTCTTCCATGAACCCTTGCCTTGACGCAATTGGACCGTTCCTGTTCCGTTGTGTTGGATGCTCCATCTTTCGCTGCCAATATTTAGCTGCCATCTACTGCCAGGTTCAATCACAGCTACGGAACAAGAACTCCATATTTTGGTTCCAACTCGGCACTCAGTGGCAATCACAAGCGACTCTGCCTCAACCATCTTGGCTGAAGTGAGAAGAAGCATTAGCAGCAGGGCCCGCACAGGTCCCATTGTCTCAACACTGAGATCAATTTCACCATGGCAATTTTTCGAGCTTTTGGCAGCCAATGCTGTCAAGATCGAAATACTTGCTTTGGCTAAGTGCCCCGTTTTGTAGCTCGAGTGCAGGTGCAGCTCAGACCATCGGTATTGGATCCAGCTGGGGAGGCCACCAGGGCTGCCGCCCAAAGGCTAGGAGTGACCGGTGTAAGGCAACTGCGCATCGGAAAGATGGTGGAAATGGAGTTGGAAGCAGCCACTATCGAAGCAGCCCGTTCTGAGGTTGAACTGCTTAGTGATCGCCTCTTGGCTAATCCCGTAACCGAAAATTGGACGCTTGCTTTGGAGCAGTGCGAATGACCGTAGGCATAGTTGTTTTCCCAGGTTCAAACTGCGATCGAGACCTGGCTTGGGCCCTTGAGGGCATTTTGGAGATCCCCTGTAAGTTCCTTTGGCATGCCAATAAGGATTTGGAGGGAGCAAAAGCAATTGTGCTTCCCGGGGGATTTAGCTATGGCGATTACCTGCGCTGTGGAGCATTAGCCCGCTTTGCGCCGTTATTGGAAGAGGTAAGAAAATTTGCCGAAGCGGGCGGACCAGTGTTGGGTATTTGTAATGGCTTCCAAATCCTTACCGAGATGGGTTTACTGCCTGGCGCTTTAACCAGAAACCAAGATCTGCACTTTATTTGTGAGCCATGCAATTTAGTAATTGGGCAAGGCAAATCTAAGTTTATTGCTAATTATCAGCCAAACGAAACAATAAATTTACCAATTGCCCATGGGGAAGGCAGGTATTTCTGCAACTCTGATACCCATGAATTGCTAGAGCAGAACAACCAAGTTGTGTTGCGCTACCAAGCGAACCCAAATGGTTCTGTTGGCAACATAGCTGGCATTAGTAATAAAGCTGGAAATGTTGTTGGCATGATGCCCCATCCAGAGAGAGCCTGCGATCCTCAATTAGGTGGCACCGATGGCCAGCAACTGCTGCGGGCACTTGTGGGCTAAAAAACCGGACAACTGAGGTTGCCCGGTTTTAAGTTAAAAATTAAAGTTCAAATCGCAGCAAAAAAGTCTTTGCTGCCCACTGGATCAGGATTCATAGTGCGATCACCGGGTGTCCAGTTTGCAGGGCAAACCTGATCTGGATTGGCTTGAATGTGTTGAAAAGCTTGGAGAATCCTGAGGGTTTCCTCTACATTGCGGCCAACACCGAGGTTATTGATTGTGGCATGCTGAACAATTCCAGCATCATCAATTATAAATAGTCCACGCACAGCAATACCAGCTTCTTCGTCTAGAACGTTGTAGGCGCGAGCAATATCCTTTTTAAGGTCTGCCACCAACGGATAGGCCAAGTCACCCAATCCACCCTGTTTACGATCGGTTTGTATCCAGGCCAGATGGCTGAATTGACTGTCTACGGAAACACCTAGAACTTCAGTGTTCTTACTGCTGAATTCAGAATAGCGATCGGAAAATGCTGTAATTTCAGTGGGACATACAAATGTGAAATCTAATGGATAGAAAAACAAAACAACATACTTGCCGCGATATTGCGACAAACTAATTTCTTTAAATTCCTGATCAACCACTGCCGTTGCGGTGAAATCAGGGGCCTGTTGGCCAACTCTAAGTGTTCCGTTGGTCATGATTAGTACAAGCGGTTAATGGGAAATCAGCTTATACGGAGTAAATCCGCATAAGGATAGGGATAACATACCACTTTTTCGGTCCCCCCGTGGGTTTAAGCTGACACTATTAAATCAATTGCTTTTATGGCCTGGGATCCGGCGCTAATGCGCAAATACAACAACACTGGTCACTTTCGCTTGCTCAATCAACTGCGAAGCGAACTTAAAAACCACCCAATTCAACGGAGCGCCAAGGAAGAACCAGGTGGAGCTAAAGAATCTTCCTTAGGTGGATCCCCCAGAACAAAGGAAATCCGTCCCCAAACCTATCAAGCAAACCGCACAAGACGCAGCGTTAATTTAAACGAAAGCACCGTAAATAACGAATACAACAAAGAGCAAACCACTTCAACAAGCTTCAGAGACAGATTAAATGCAATTGAAATGCGTTGATGGCTCGAGGGAGACTTGAACTCCCGACCCCGGGGTTATGAATCCCGTGCTCTAACCAGCTGAGCTACCGAGCCATGGCAGCCTTAAAGCATAGATGATTGAGAGACCCTTTAACTATTTTCGGGGTAAAAAGGCAAGTGGATTTGCCGCGCCACTGCTGGGTGGAATGATCTCAAAATGAAGGTGGGGACCTGTGCTGCGGCCAGTGCTTCCCATTAGGGCAAGAGGGGTGCCTTGGCTCACATTCATACCCTTGCTCACTAGCAATCTACTGTTGTGGGCGTAACGGGTGAGTGTTCCATCTGGATGGCTAATTTCTACCAAGTAGCCATAGCCACCTTCATTCCAACCAGAGCTTGCCACAACACCATCAGCAACAGCAACTATGGGAGTACCAACATTATTTGCTACATCGATACCACGGTGCATTCTTCCCCAACGCCAGCCATAACCTGAGGTGAGGGTGCCAACGGCTGGCCAAATATATCCAGTAAAAGATCTTTGATTTTGTTGATTACCAAAATCTGGTAAACCTGGCCAACTCAAGCCGCCACTGCCGCCGGGAGTAATACCAAAAGGTAAACGAGCGCGAACAGGTTGCAGAAGCTTAACTGGAGTATCAACCGCCAAGCGAGCAATCGGGTTCAAGCCAGGATTTAAACGAGTTAATTCATGAACTGGAATTTCATAGCGATCGGCGATTTTTGCGAGATTATCTCCAAATCTTGCAAATATCGACTTTTGAGGTGCTGAGCGTCGCAGTTGAGAATCATCAATGGCTGCAACTGATTTCAGCAGATCAGCAGAACGGCTTGGCAAGGCAAACCATTCACCGGCTACAAATTTTCGACTGGTATCACAATCATTTAAAACTGCAAGCCTTTCAGCAGACAAATCAAGTTGATCTGCTAATTGTTCAACCGTAATATCATAACGAACCCTAGCCCAAAGTGAGGGGATCTCAGAGCTGGCTATGAGTTCAGGTTTATAGTGAGTAGAAATATTTTGAATTGAACTATTAATTGGAGTGGATGAACTTAAAAATGGCGAACGATCAAGATTTGAGCGACCAGGCATACCTGCGGACAACAGGAATGCAGCAGGAAAGCTAATGGAAACAGTTACAAGTAAAGCGGAAGGCTTCATGCAAAAGTATCAAAGAACAAGCCGTTGGAGAAGCCAACATCCAACGACTTCGATAGAATACACCATGCTCAAGGGAAAATCAAGTGCCCTAAGTTACAGAAAGCCCACTAATTAGCGAGATCACTGTTCAGCAAAGGCTTTTTAATTTGCCTTAGAGCCTCAAAAAGCACAATTGCTACTGCAACGGAAAGATTCAAGCTCCTAACGCTGGCACAAGGTAGTGGTACGGTAAGAAATGCGTCACAATCACTGCGCACGTAATCGGGCAGCCCACTGGTTTCGCGCCCAAACACCAGCCAATCTGAGTCTAGAAAGCGATAATCGAGATACGAATCTGGGGCGTGGCGGCTAAGGGCAATCAGTTTGCCGCCCATGCCGTGGCAATGGCCCAGGCAATCAGACCAATTGCCATGGCGATGTAGATCTACAAATGGCCAGTAATCAAGACCGGCACGCTTCAAGGTGCGATCACTAATCTCAAACCCAAGTGGTTCAACTAGATGCAGCGGAGTTTTGGTGGCGGCGCAGGTGCGGGCAATATTTCCTGTATTTGGGGGTATTTCTGGTTCAAACAGAATGATCCTGGGCATCCCTAGTTCATACCAACAACAGTTGTGCAAAGCCTATGTAGGGGAAGGGCCTCACCCATGCAAACCAACCAGCGCTCGATACAGCAACTTGCACAGGCCCTAGCCAAGCTGCCAAGGCGGTCGCGAAAGCAGCCACCAGCAACAGTTGCTGGTACAACTCCCCAGCCCACCTCCTCACTGACAAGAACCACTGGAAGCTTTCGAACTGATAACACTTCAAGAAGTCCAGCCTGCATTGCTAGCCATTCATTATCCGTAAGCTCAAGGCCAAGGGATACCCAGCTGCCGAGGGAGTCGATCAATAGAAAATTATTAGCTAAATCACTGCTGTTATCTAGGATTTTTAATAACAGATGCGGGTGTTCAAGCTCCATAAGCTGCCAGTAACTGGGGCGCCTTTGGCGATGAAGATCAAGCCGTTTCTGCCAGGATGCATCATCGGGGTATAAATTGCCCGGAGCCACATAGCAAATTGGATTGTTAGCTGCTTTTGAAACAAGTAATTGTTCAGCCCACTCACTCTTCCCACTGCGGCTAGCACCTGTAACGATGATGTGTTCAGTCACCGTTGCGTTTAACCACCACCATTCATATTGCGCAAAGTGGCCACAGAAGATGGAGATACGCGATTGAGGTAACGGAAAATCCAATATTTAAATATTGTTGCTAAAATAACAGGGAATGTTGCAATGAAAAGCATTATAAAATTTTCTTCAGTTGGAAGCCCTAAATGACTTGAAATGCTTTGAAGTAACACAGTCCAACCCTCAGGGCTGTGGAATCCAACAAATATGTCTGTAAATAGAATAATAACAAATGCTTTGGCGCTGTCACTTAATCCATAAA
This sequence comes from Synechococcus lacustris Maggiore-St4-Slac, assembly GCF_024345595.1. Taxonomy (NCBI): domain Bacteria; kingdom Bacillati; phylum Cyanobacteriota; class Cyanophyceae; order Synechococcales; family Synechococcaceae; genus Synechococcus; species Synechococcus lacustris. Next base: position 21,032 of record NZ_JAGQBK010000004.1, read on the forward strand.
CGGATTCATCAAAGAAGCCACGTAAAACCCTTAAGTCTTCCCTGCCTAAAAAACAAACAAAAGTAAAACCAATAAGTGCGATCAAATCGGAAATAACATTCTTTATGGCTCCGGTGCTCTTGGAATCGGCCTCATCCTTGAGCTGGTCGGCCCTTTCAGACAGTTTTGTTCTTATCTCATCAATGGAAGGGGCCTCCCTCCCCGCCAAAAGAGCATCAAACTCCAATTCTTCTTTGTAGAGGCGCAACTTACTAACCGCAGCATCCTGCAGCTGCGGTTTTGTGTAACTCAAAAAAGGAACTTCAGGCGCTAATCGATCAATTATTGGTGCAACGATATAGGTGCGTGAAACCTGTTGCAACAGAAGGGGCACTAATATAAGAAGTAATAAAATTCTTAACGACACAAGAGTTGAATCACGCCTGCGGCGAAAGCCCGCAACCAAGCTGGCTTCAGCCTCTGGATTCAATTCATTACGTACCCGATCAAAAACGCCGAGCAAACTACGGGGCAGTGCCTCTGGCCGACGTAATATTCCCTGGCTATCGGCACCGCCATATCGCCTTACAACCGATTCAATTAACTGCAATTGACGTAGTTCTTGGCTATCTAGCTCCGACCTATGCAGTTCTATGGCACTAACATATTGACGGCAGTTTGCTAAGGCTGATCGAAATCTCCTAATTATTTGAGCCTGTGTTGTTTTAGGTAATCCCAAATCCACATCTGTACGAACCGGTCGATCATTGAAATATTCCAGTTCAAGGCCCTGAATCATCAGGGCAGATTCATAGGCAAGCTCTAGGTTGCTGCTGAATTGAAGTTCTTCAGCCTTGCCAAAGGCTCCCAACCAGTTGTTCATCCCCATGTTGGGCCTGATCTACCGCTTCCATGATGCCTTGCAATCATCGGGAGAACACCCACCATGTGGCCATCGGCACAAGCGTTCCAACCACCAACAGAACAATTACCCATGAAAAAGCATTGCTATTAGCGGTTTCTTCCGCTGTGGGGATATTGGTAACTGGAGCCACCACTTCTTCAATCAGTGGCGGCCCAGGATCCTCAGCTCCACCAAGCACTGTGCCAAGGCGATCAAGACCACTTAATAGGGCTTGGCGATACCTGCCTCCATCACGGAGCGGAACAGCCATGGTTGTTTCTGCTGTGCTTTCAAGAAGTTCCTCAGGCAGCAGCTTTAAAACAACTGGCGAGGCTTTCACAGAAGCGCTATTCGAGCCGGTTTCCAAAAGGATAAGAAGCTCTCCCTCGCTTGGGCTTTGCCAGCGCTGTAGCAATTCTTCTGCCAGTTGATCAAGGCCAATGCCGTAGTCGAGGCGCCTGAAGGTGATAATCCTTGCGTCGATTCGAGCTTGACTGAACAGCTCAAGTTTTTTTTGTAATTCGGTAATTGCTGCACGGCTGAGCACGTCGGCCCCATCATCCACCTGTTCGTTGGGAGCATGAGCGGGGAAATCATCAATCCCAATCGCCCATAGAGCCTGGCCAGGCCATGCCAGCGCGCACACCAAGAACAAAAGGCTGAGTAAGCGCAGGATTGATGACGGAACCATGTTTGCTCCCCTGGAAGGTTTTCTTAGTTTGCCGTGGCCAAGGCATCTCGATGCAAAATATCCATAACTTCAATAATCAATTCAGCCTTACCAGGGCTGAGATCGAGGTTCCTAGCTAAGGATTGTAAGAACTCGAGCTCCTCAGCCTCCACCACGCGATCTGCTCTAACCAATTGAGTAGCTACCGCCAAGGCGGTTTCCCGTTGGGGTGGAGTTAGCTGGGGCAAAGCAGACTGAACAAGACCCTCTGAACCCTGATCACGCCAAAGGGCTAGCAAGCGATCAAAAAGATCAGTCATCTCGCGATCGTCCATCGAAGAGAAGGGAGTGCGAAACTCCAATTCAATTCTTAGGCTTCGTGCCTCATCACGGCCCAAAACTCCATCGCTAGCAACCGCCGCAAGGCAAACGGCAGCAAAGGACTCTGCGCTATTCATTGAAAACACCAAGGTTCATACCATTTGAGCTATGGAAAGCCAAAATGGCAGCCCTCCCACGGCAGCAAAACTCGTTATTTGCTGTGGTGGCCTGGGATTAGCTTTGAATTTCGCAAATAGCTTCACATTTCCTGAACTTGTTACACCTGCCCTAGGCCGAAGCTCTGTGTTGGCTGGTGTGATGGCAGTTGGCCTGATGTTGGTTGGGGTTATCTGGACGCGGGCAAATCCAACGGCCAGGGATCGCGTGGAGCTTGCTGGTAAGGAGGGCTTTGAGTTGACGAAGCTACTTTCAACTACATGCCAAGGGGAAATTGCCTGGGGAAGCGCAATGTTTTTACTCGCCACGCCAGCGGCCTGTTTGATGTTGGTGTGGGACGGTGAAGTGCTAATGCGGCGGGGAATCCTTGGCGAAAAAGCATTCTTAGAAGGAAATATCCTAAAAAGAGCAAGGGAGAAGCAACAGCAAATATCTTTAGTGAACCTTGAACTTTATCCAGGAGCTGCTGAATTCAACTACTTTCCCGAGTTACTTCCGGCAATCCTCGTAACACCAATTGGGGAGAGGGGTTGGCTATTGATTGGTGGCTGGTCGGTGCGTTGCTTTAGCCGAAGCGATGAACGCTGGGCCCAAGGCTGGGCAGATAAGCTCAAAATTGCACTTCAGCAGCCCGACGCTTTTCTCCAGCCTGGGCCTGGGGGAAACGCAGCTGAGTATGAACCTTCCGGCCCGGTGCAGTGAAAACAATTAAGCCATTATTACCAGTTTTGCCATGTAATTCTTGGGCCAAAGTAATTTGATTGAGCTGTTTGCGTTTAAGTTCAACTGCACCAAATGCTGAGATTTCGCCAGTGCGCCAATTCCAGATGCAATTATTTGCTGATAGGAATTCACCGGGCTGGCTAAGCTCGCAATTTTCACCAACTTTGATCAGATTATTTTTTTCCAGCAGCTCAAGATTAGAACCTGCTACAGATAATTTATCTAAAGTAGCCCGCGCCTGAGCAGAGGATGTAATGCGCTCTTCGGTAATCCACCAACGGCTAAGCCCAGCATTAATTTGCATTTTACGAGCAGGTTCACTAATCAGAACAGGCGGGTAGAAATCAAGCCAATTTTCCCTTGTATTGCCCTGTAGCGAAGCAGCAAAAAGAGTTCTTTGCTGCCTGCTTGATGGCCTTTGAATAGTTTTAATTGGACCAGCAGCAGTTAACTTGCCGCTTAGAAGCTGCCAATTAGCATCCTTAACACGAAGGTCAAGTTGGGCTAATTGTAAGGGGTTTTGTTTTTTGATCCATTGTTGTAGGCGTGGTTGATCGCGTAATTCAAGTAGCTCCTGGAGCAGATTAAAACGTGCTTTGCCCGCGGTTAGGATTTTTGTTGGATCGCTAGCCTGAGGTTTGCCAAACAATTCAATCGTATTGGCAGCGGGCCTCCAAAGGGCCCTAGCGGCGGAGATATTTATCTTACGCTGATCAAGGGTGGAAAGCTTTACACTATCCAATAATTCAATTAGTTCGCCATCATTAGTAACAACACCTTTTTTAGCAGAAATCTGGTAGGTTGCCTCACCCTTGCGATAAAGGGTTCCTGACGGGTTAGTAATAATTGCATTCCTCTGATCAATACGATAACTGGCGCGGGGGCTATATAAATCCCAAAGCCTTAAACCTGCTGAATTATTTTGGTGCAACTTAAGTGATTTAAATTTAAATGGGGGTGCGGTTTCCTTGGGTGGCGAATAGGAATTACTGCAACTGCTGAGAAGCAAGACAGTTAATATCGATGCAGTAGTTAATTTCATATTTATGCTTCAAGCTCAAGCCTTTGCATAATAGGAATTGGCTCATCAAGATATTTGCCAGGTTCAAGCTTACCCCATATCAATTGTGATTTCCAGTCAACTGCAGGTTGATCTAATTGCTTGAGTAAATTAACACTAAGATTTGGGAGTAGCGGAAAAAGTAAAACGCCAACCCATCTAGATGCTTCAAGTACTGCGTATATGTCTGAAGCAACTGCGTCACGGTTGTTTTCATCCTTTATGGCAGTCCATGGCGCCGTTTCACTAAGGTAACCGTTGGCAGCAGTTGCAAGCATTAGGATATTCTCAGATGCGGAGCGAAAGTCTAGTTGATCATAATTAGTATCTAATGATTGAAGGATCTGCTCACACAATACAGCCAAACGATGGTCTAAACCAGGTGGATTCTTTGGAATAGGGACCCCGTTAAACCATTTGCGAGCCATGCTAATTGTTCTATTTACCAGGTTGCCAATAGTATTCGCCAAATCATTGTTAACAAGATCTACTAAGCGCTGCTGTTGAATATCCCCGTCATCACCAAATTGAATATCCCTAAGTAAATACCATCTAACAGCATCAACGCCAAAGCTATTTAAAAGCATGCCAGGTTCTAGGCTATTGCCAAGGGATTTGCCCATTTTTTGACCTTCCCTAGTAAGAAAGCCATGGCCAAAAACTGCCCCTGGAGGTTCTATCCCAGCTGACATACACATGGCCGGCCAATAAATAGCATGAAATCTAAGAATATCTTTACCAATTACATGTAGATTTGCAGGCCAACCTCTTGAGATAGCAAGATCTAAATCAGGAGCATCTCCCGGCTCTAGTAAAGCAGTTATGTAACCTAAAAGAGCATCAAACCAAACATAAAAAGTATGCTCTTGATGGCCAGGCACTGGAATTCCCCATGGCAGGTTTAAACGGGAGATCGAAAAATCCTTTAAGCCACCAGAGGCGAAGTTCTCCACCTCGCGACGTCTAGAACTAGGCCTAATAAAACCATCCTTACTAATTAAATGATCAATTTGTTGTTGATAGCGGGAAAGACGAAAAAATAAATTTGTCTCATCGCGCCATTCCAATGAACGTTGATGGACAGAACAAATAGGAGCAGGATTAATGGATAAATTTTGATCTTTATATTCATCCTTGTATTCTTCACATGCAACACAATACCAACCCTGCTGCCTACCTTCAATTATGTCTCCATTTGAGGCAACACGTTCAAAAAACTGATTAACAATCGTCCTATGGCGTGGATCAGTTGTACGAATAAATCGGTTATTACTTATGCCCCACTCTTGCCAATTTTGGTTAAAAATAGCGCTGATATTATCGCAATGTAGCTGAGGAGCAATGCCAGCCTGCTGGGCTGTGCGAAGAATTTTTTGCCCGTGCTCATCACAACCGGTTATAAAAATTACCTCCTCACCCCTCTGCCTTCGGTAACGGGCAAGGCTGTCCACAGCCAATGTGGTGTAAACACTTCCAATGTGGGGCCGATCGTTAACGTAGTAGAGCGGCGTGGTGAGGGTGGTTGTCATTCGCTCGATCCTAACCATTGGCAGCAAACCACTTTTAGTTCACCATCTCCCAACGGGGATTGCATCTTGAGGAATCAGCTTTGAACCAGGACGCATTGAAAGTACCGGTGCTGGTACTTGGTGGTGGCACTGGAGCCCTTGGGGCTGCACTGCAGTGTGCCCGCAGTGGCACAAGATGCCTGCTTGTTACGCCAGGCCCGTGGGTTGGGGGGATGCTTAGTGCAAGTGGGGTTTCAGCCCCAGATGGCAATGAACTATCCCCTTGGCAAACGGGTCTTTGGGGCGCCCTTCTACGTAAGCTCAGAATGGACGTCCCTGAAGGACTAGACAACAATTGGGTAAGTTGCTTTGGCTTTCAACCGGCTCAAGCTGAAAAAATATTTCAAGATTGGATACGGGCTGAGCCTAACCTCAAGTGGATCAGTGGTTGGAATTTACAAGAACTAACAAAAAAATATAGTTTAATAACAGGGGCTATTTTTAGTGATGGTATTAATCAATTGGAAGTAAATTTTGATCTAATAATTGATGGCACAGAATTGGCTGAAAGTTTAGTATATGCTGATGTGCCCTACCGGTTAGGTTGGGAAGCAAAAGAAGAGTGGGATGAACCAAGTGCTCCAGAAAAAATTAAACTGGAGCAGGATCCATTTTTCAAAACTCAAGTGGTGCAATCACCCACATGGGTTTTCCTAGCGCGCTGGCAAGGGGATTGGAATGAAAGCAGCCAAGTATTTAGGCAAAATAAACAACCGGTTGCTCCGTTTCAAGATTGCCTAAAACCCCATGGCCTATTGAGGTGCCTTAGCTACGGCAGATTACCAGAAGATTTATTGATGCTTAATTGGCCGATCAATGGCAACGATTGGCATGAAGATCCTTTGGCGCCATTTAGTGGTTCAACAAACCGCATCGCCAAGCATCTAGATGGCATGCGTGCCCATAGCCAAAACTTTTTTAAGGAATTGCAATCAATAACTGGGGGATTACTATACACATCCAAAGATGATGGACTTGCAGTTCAGCCCTATTGGCGTGAAAGTAGGCGCATAGTTGGTAAATACACCGTTACAGAGCAAGACCTGCTGCCTGCAACACTTAATAGTGATATTAACCAATCAAGTATTGCCATTGGTAATTATCCAAATGACCATCACTATCCCGGTCCAGACTGGCCTTTAGCCCCTAAGAGTAAAGCCTGGGGCGGTAGATGGAGCGGCACTCCTTTTTGCATTCCTTTTGATGCACTATTTGGTAGCGTTGCTGCAAATTTGTTGATGGCTGACAAAGGAATAAGTGTTAGTCATATGGCCAATGGTGCAACACGATTAGGCCCATTGGTGCTAAATGTTGGTCAGGCAGCAGGCATGGCAGCAGCGCTTTGCAGCCAGGCAAAAATATTACCAGAACAATTAAATATAAAAATATTACAAAAAGCTCTTATTAATGAGAGAACTGCTCCCTCAGCACCTTTTATTAATGAAAATTTAGCTTGGCATTCGCCTGCTTGGCACCAAACTCAGCTAGGGGCACTTGATGCTAGAAATACAACTCCAACTCACACGGAAGCGCCACCTGAACCAGGAGAATATTCACAGGAAATGGAATTAAATATCAATAGTGAGGATCAATGGTTTGGTTGCTGGGGATCAAAGCGATGGCCTCTTATTACCCTTGAGCCTATGGTTAAAGAACAAATAACTAAACTAGATCGTAAAAAAGTTACGGTTGTTGGCCGCTGGAATCCATGGGGACCGTGGTGGCGAATTAACCGATTGTTGCCTTGAGATGCAATAAATCCCTGGCTGGATCAACTTCCTGAACATTAATCTTTAATAGATCCCCCGGCCCAGCCGGGTCCCTCAGCCGTGCTGGCAACTCCAATGCCCATGGCTCTATTCTCACAAGCGCAAGGTTTTGATCCTCCCTAAGCCAGCGCAACATAACTCCATCTTGCGCTATTAACTTTGGCTTTAAACTTTCCAACCATTCCAGTAGGCAGCATCGTTGATCCTCCTTACTTATCTGGCCTACTTCCCTACTCTGCTGTTCTAATTTATCTAATAATGGGCTAATCAATTCCTTTGCTAGCGGTTCTGCTTCGATTAAATTTTGGTGTGTTAACCACTGCCGGTGTGCCAGCAGGTCGTTGTATCTGCGAATTGGCGAAGTCCATTGTAGATAGGCAGAAAGGCCAAGGGCCTGATGGGCGGCAGCTTCGCTTTGCAATCGGCTGCGCCCCAACCCAAGCCTTTGATGGGCCCAGCGCACAGCGCCTGCTGGTAATTCGATCAATTGATCAGGAGCCAAACTTTGATTGCCGGCCTGGCAGCGAAAGGGCATGGCCAATTGATGTTCTTTAGCCCAATTGGCTACGGCAGCACCAGCTAAAAGCATTGCCTCTGCCACCATTGCCCGTGAACAACCTGGTTCTGTAATTTCCAATTGAGGCCTTCCATCCATGCGTATAAACCTGCCCTCCGGTTGATCCATCAATAGGGCACCTTGGGCTTGCCTCCAAAGCCGTCTGTTCAGAAGCAGGGCATTGATTTCGGCAAGATCAGCATCCTGGGGCGGAGCCAGTTCAATTAACTCATCTGCATCGCTATAGCTAAGGGCATAGGTGATTTGTACCCAGGATCGAACAATATCAATTCCAACAATGCAACTGTTTTGATCAAGGCAAATAGCAACGCTTATGGCAGCTTTTTTTGAACCGGGAGAGAGGCTTAAGGGACCACTGCCAAGGCCAATGGGAAACATTGGAACTAACCTGTGGCTGAGGTAGATACTTGATGCCCTTCGCTGTGCCTCAAGATCTAAGCACCCTCCCGGTTGAATTAATCGATGGGGATCTGCTACATGAATCCAGATCTTATGAATTCCATCGGCTGAATGCTGGATGGAGATTGCATCATCAATTTCAACGGTGCATGGATCATCAATACTGAAGCTGCGCAAATGGCTGAGATCTATACGCGCCGAATCCCCAGGCTGGCTTTCAGAAGCTGATAACACAAGCCGATCTGCCTCTGCTAAGCACTCTGCAGGAAATTGTTCAGCTTCAAAAACTTCTGATTCAGGTTTAATCTGAATAGCTAGTTGTTGACGTCGCCTCGCCTGACGCAACTGCTGCAATTCAGGCTGGGAACGCACAAATATTTTATTTTGGCGGATACGAAAGAGATCTTGTTTATTAGCAAGAGAAAGCCAACAGGCAGCCAGATCTGTGGGGGTGGGCTTGGCAAATAGAAGCTTTGCAAATGCGAGTAAATCAATGCCACCATCAAGCAACTTACGATCTATTAATCGCTGAGATTCAATCCATGCTATTGAAAAGATTGAAGAAACCAGGGGAATGGCCGATAGGGCATCTGATAATAATTCCGAGGAATATTCTTTAGAACTGCCGATTAGGAAAATATCTCTGAGTGGGTACCATTTTGAAGATTTTGCAGAAATAGAATTAGCTAATAATACTTTTCCTGGCCTAACATCTGCAATAATGGCAAGCCTTGGGGTACGTGTGTTGAGCACGTACCCAACTAAATCAGTTGGTTGCAAAATAAATAACGATGAAATTCACCGCCTATTGCCTAGCCCTCAGGGTTAACAAAAGGCAAAAGCGCCATAATACGAGCTCTTTTAACGGAGTTGGTAAGATCCCTTTGCTGCTTAGCAGTGAGACCTGTCATACGACGGGGTAACAACTTGCCACGCTCAGTTATGAACTTTTTAAGTAGGTCGGTATCTTTGTAATCAATTGGGTCGCCTGGTTTGATCGGCGAAAGGCGCTTTTTGAAAAAGGAGCTAGACATCGTTTGGGGTGTGTGTTTAAAAGTTTGCCAACTGCTGGCATAAAAAAGATTGGAATCCTAGAGGGGCCCCTGGGCCGGCCTCACTTGATTTCCTTATGAACCGTTGACTTGTTGCAGTGGGGGCAGAACTTTTTGATCTCCAACCGTTCGGTGGTGTTCCTACGGTTCTTTTCGGTGGTGTATCGAGACACACCTGGACTGCGCTTTGAGGGATTGGACCGGCATTCCGTGCACTCGAGGGTGATCACGATCCGGACGCCCTTGTTTTTGGCCATAAGGACGTTGCGCCGCTTCTTACTAGCGGTGTGACAATTCACCACCATAGCTGATTGGGTGTGGCTAATCGGTAGGATCCGGCCGCTGTTGTTGCATCTCCATGCGCGTATCGCTGCAATGGCTCAAGGAGCTGGTGCCTTTCCAGAGCGAACCCTCAGCCCTGGCTGAAAAGCTTTCCATGGCTGGTTTTGAGGTGGATTCCGACGAAGACCTAAGCGCAAGGGCTAGGGGGGTTGTGGTTGGCCGCGTGAGCAGCAAAATCGCCCATCCCGATGCCACAAAACTGAACGTGTGTGCAGTGGATATCGGTGGTTCAAGCCCCCTGCAGATCGTTTGCGGTGCCAGCAATGTTCAGGAGGGAATGGCCGTTGCAGTGGCAACTGTTGGCAGTTTTCTACCGGCTGTGCAACTAACGATCAAGCCGGCCTCCCTAAGGGGTGTTGAGAGTTCCGGAATGCTTTGCTCACTTGCAGAACTAGGCCTTGAAAACAAAGTTGATGGGCTTGTTGATTTAGATCAGGTGGCCAAAGAGCTAAAGCAGGAATTACCGGGCCTTGGCTTGCCTGTGGCATCACTCCTCGGCCTAAACGATCGCATTTTTGAGCTGGCGGTTACCGCAAATCGTGCCGATGGTTTGTCGATGCTGGGTATTGCACGGGAAGTGGCAGCCCTGGAGCAACTGGAAGTGAAGCTACCGTTGATTAGCTGTGGGCCAACAGCACTGGAACTCAAAGGGAAAGACCTGCTCAAACATTCAGAACTGTTTTCCCTCACGGAAATAGTGAATGTGCAGGTAACCGATTCGCCCCTATGGCTGCAGCGAAGGCTCGAGGCTGCTGGGCAACGCCCAGTGAACAACGTTGTTGATATCACAAATCTAGTAATGCTGGAAACAGGTCAGCCGCTTCATGCCTACGACCGTGAAAGCCTTAAATGTGATGATCCCCATGCTTTTGGGCTTCGCTTTGCTGAAAAAGGTGAGTCTGTCCTTTGTTTAGATGGAGTAGAGCGTGAATTAAACGAAAATAATCTACTTGTTACCAATCAAGAAAACCCTGTAGCCCTTGCCGGGGTGATCGGTAGCCAGGCCAGTGCCGTGCAATCCCATACAAAAAATATCTATCTGGAAGCTGCAATATTTCCTGCCACCTCGATCCGTAAAAGCAGCCGGGCAGCAGGCATTCGCAGTGAAGCCTCGGCTCGTTTTGAGCGCGGTGTGGCAAAAGAAAACTGCGTGGCTGCAGCCAACCGTGCAGTTGATCTGCTTCTTCAATTAACTGGGGCAAGTATTGGTAACCGCTGGCTAATAGAAACCGATCAAACAGCCACTGAGCCTATACAATTACGCCGGCTAGCGCTTGAAAGATTACTTGGCCCCCTCGATAATGGAGAGGCTGGCTATGGAGAAATTGAAAGCCAGGAAGTTGTGAATATCTTGGAGCGTCTTGGTTGCAGCGTTAATAGTGAGGGTGAGCAGCAAAGCGAGGATGAGATATGGCATGTGAATGTGCCGCCATCCCGTAGTGGTGACCTTAAACGGGAGGTAGATCTCATCGAAGAGGTGGCAAGACTAGTGGGCTACGACCGTTTTTGCAGCCATCTACCTGATCCTGTGGAGCCAGGTGGACTGAGCGCAAAGGAACAACTATTGCGAAGGCTTTGCTTCGCCCTTAGGGGCGCGGGCCTGCAGGAGCTTATGCATCTCTCCTTGGTTTCAAAAGATTTAAATGCTGAAATCAATAACCAGGATCAAATAGCACTCAGCAATCCACTGCTTGCGGATTACGGTTATTTGCGCACCAATTTGAGGGATGGATTAATTAATGCTGCGAGTAGAAATCTGCAGGCTCCACAGCCAGGTTTTTGGGGCTTTGAAATTGGTAAAATATTTAGTTTATACAAATCAGATTATTTTGAGCAGGAAAGGTTAACAGGGATTATATGTGGTTCTAATAAATCTGAACTATGGACCAATAGTGGCAAACAAAAATTAGTAGATTATTATGAGGCTAGGGGAATACTTGCCAAGGCTCTTAGTGAAATAGGTGTATCGCTGCAAGATATTCCATTTGCTCAAGATCCCCAATTACATCCTGGCAGGTCGGTTCAGCTATACCTTGAAGGTAAAGCGATAGGGGTATTTGGAGAAATACATCCTTCCCTTGCAGAAAACAATGATTTAGGCGTTGGTAGCACCATATTTGATATGGAATTAGAACCCATATTAAGGGCTGCAAGCAGAGCTAACAAATTAACACCAACTTTTAAAAATTATCCCACCGTACCCGCTAGCGAAAGGGATCTAGCCTTCGTTGTAAAAGAAACAACCCAAGTGAATAGTGTATTAAATGCAATCGGAAAAGCAGCTGGGCCCCTACTGGAAAATGTCCAATTGCTAGATCGATACAAAGGGGCTCCAGTGGAAACAGGTTATTGCAGCCTTAATGTGCGCTTGAGGTTTCGATCGGAAGATACAACATTAAGGGACGAACAGGTGGAACCCCTAATGAAAACTGTAAGAGAGATGCTATTAGAAAAATTTAACGCACAGCTACGCGTTTAAGTAGTGCTAGAGCCTCACAGTGGGTGGTTTGGGGGAAGAAATCTAATGGTTGCACTGATAACAATTCCAACATTCCATCTGCACACAAACGTGATAGATCCCTAGCCAAGGTTGATGGATTACAACTAACGTAAGCTATCCGATCAGGGGGGCAACCCTGGATAATATTAATCAACGAATCACTCAAACCCTTGCGAGGTGGATCGAGAAGTAATGCATCAGTAACTGGCAATACTTCGGCAAGTTTTTGTTCAACTGAGCCAACTAAAAATTCAGCATTATCTATATTATTTAAACGGGCATTATCTTGAGCTCTTTCAATACTAGCTTGATGCTGTTCGATCCCGATTAGCTTTGCTTCAGGGCCAACTAAAGGGAGTCCCAATGTTCCAACACCACAAAAAGCATCAACAAGTACCTCGCCTACACCCAGGTCTAAACCGTCCTTCAATAACGGGACAAGCCTTTCGGCTTGGGCCGTATGAACTTGGAAAAATGTATCGAGTCCAATGGCAAAACTACAATTGGCAAAACGCTCCAGCAACCAGGGCCTTCCGGCAATCAACTGTTGTTGCTCACCTAATAGGGTGTTTGTTGGTTTTGGTTGGCAATTATGAACAACCCCAACAACCGCTGGCCAACGCTCAAGCCACTCCTCGGCAAGAATATCAAAACCATCCAGCTGGGGGCTTTTGGTAACCAATCCCAATAAAATTTCGCCACTGTTAGCACCAATTCTTAGAACTAAATGACGTAGTTCTCCACTATGGCTAGCTTCGCAGTAGGCAGGCCAGCCACACTCAACAAGATCCTGCTTAATTGGCCCGATCAGTTCATCCAGGCGTGGATCAAGAACCGGGCAATGGTTCATGTTCACCACATCATGGCTTTGGCGCCGATAAAAACCGGCCTTAATCCCACTACTCGATGGTTGGATTGGAATGATCGCCCGATTGCGGTAACCCATCACCGCTGTGGCCGCAATAATCGGTTCAACCTGGATGCTTAGGCCACCGATCCTCTGAAGGGCCTGTTGAAGATTGTTCTGCTTCCATTCGGCCTGGGCCGCATCATTCCAGTGTTGCAAACTGCAACCACCGCATTCACCAGCAAGGATGCAGGCTGGTAAACGCCTGTCTGGAGACTGACGCAGTAGTTTTCTAATCTCACCGCGCACCATCCCCCTAGATGCGCCCGTGAGCCTTGCCTCCACCAATTCCCCTGGGAGGGCACCAGTAACAAAAGCAACTCTCGAGCCTTCATGGCCTATGCCACTACCTTCCTGACTGAGATCCCGGATCTCAAGGTTGAGCAGGTTTGGCTGGCTTGGATTTGTTTTCACGTTACGACCTTAAAGCTCGGCGTTACAGACCAAGGCAAAACCAGCCCTTGCGTGTCGAATGGTCGATAGAGTGCAGCAGGACCCGGGACTGCGATGAGCGTTGTACGCGATCTGATCCTTCAAGCAGACGATGAGCTGCGCTACCCCAGTGGTGGTGAGCTGCGATCAATGGTGGATTTTCTCAGCGGAGGTTCCGCTCGCTTAAAGGTGGCGAGGATTCTCAGTGAGAATGAACAAAAAATAGTTGCTGAAGCTGCAAAGCAGCTGTTCAGCCTTAAGCCCGAGTATGTGGCTACGGGTGGGAATGCCTATGGCCAAAAGCAGAGGGCCCAATGCCTTAGGGATTTCAGCTGGTATCTACGTCTTGTTACCTATGGGGTGTTGGCTGGTAGCACCAGTTTTATTGAAAACACTGGCTTGGTTGGAGCTAGGGAGATGTACAACAGCCTTGGAGTTCCAATGCAGGGCATGGTGGAGGCGATGCGATGCTTAAAAACAGCCTCAATCGCACTTGTTTCTTCAAACGACTCCATACTCTTAGAACCATATTTTGATTATTTGGTACAAGGAATGCAAACCAGCGCCTAACCAGGGGCTGCCGGCTACCCCCCAGGCAACTACATCTTGTTATCACTAGTCTCAAAATAGTCCATTAATGGTTCTATTTTGAGACTTTTTCGTGTCTTATGAGATTTGCCAAGCCAGCCGCCTAACCATCAAATTTTTTATCCACAATCTGCGAACGGGAAGACAAAAATCAAGCCACAATGATTAAACCATAAATCTCATATGAGTATCTGTACAAGACTTAAGCCAATACTCATCCAAGAATTGTAAGACTGATATGCGTACCTGTGTATATGACAGGTACGCAAACTTTTGCTTGCGGGCTAGATCTTTTACCGAGAGGGCTTTTCAGCTGCAGATGTTGCCAATTGATTTGGGTTGGACAAGCCAAAGGACAAAATCCCAAAAAAGTAAAAGGCAAAGAAGGGCTTGGCCATTTTCACGGCAAGACAAATAAAAAATTCAATAAAACCTGTTTTACGAAGCGGCAAACCTCAAGTGAAACTATATCTATGGAGTATTAAATAAGACCCATAATGAGTCTTGCGTTAATTCTTAAATAGGTAACCTGAGACAATGTTAACATGTTGAAAGATTTTATCAAAATGGTTTTAGGTAGCGTTGCTTGAGAAGCTGATAGGCCTCGTTCAGTCTTCTCATGTCTTCAGGGTTGCCACCAGCATCTGGGTGGGCTGCGATTGCCTGCTGACGATAGGCTTCACGAATATCTTGAAGTGTGAGGCTGCAGCCAACTGTGGTGGGCAGTTTTAGTAATTGCAGGGCCCCCTGGGTTGTCATAGTTGCTTGTAAATCGAGAAATGGAGTTCCCCTCCTCTTGCGTCTTAGGCGTTGGGTCATCCTTCCCACAAGCGATGGAATTCTTACCTGTAATGCTGAGGCCCCAAACGGGTCCTCTAAAATTCCAGCTGCAATTATTACCCTGTCTACGGAAGGTTCACGAATTTCCCAGCTGGGTGCGTAGTTGAGCATCACCTGCTGCAGGGCATTCCAAGTAAAAGGATTGCCTTCACTGGCATCGGCAAGGGGCCAAATATCGTGGCTTAACCAGTACATTGATGCTTCTAAAACTGCTTGGTTAGGTTCACTTCCATACAAACTCATCCAATGATTTTGAACACTTGAGATCGATTCAAGTAGATAGTTGGCATCAATTGTAATTAAGCATTCGTTTGTATTTCGCTCTATGCGTGGTGCCCTAAGGCTTCGATTCAACTTCTGTGATCGCTTAGAAACAAAACCAGGTAAATCAATCGCTGATGGTGGCTGGGCTTCATTCTCATTTAGCCAATTTTCATCATGGGATGATTCGCCAGTTGCTGTTACTAAAACCAGGGCACCTTGAATTTGATGACTATCTAATTCCTCAAGTTTATCATTTGGATTGTTGTCAATATCAGCGTCAATTTCATTTAGTAGGTATTCAAGTAGTCGTTCAATCGCTGGCCCCCTACTGCGCATTCCCCATTGTTTGCGCAAGGTATCTAACTGCTCGAGGGCAGATGACTGGAGAACCAGCGTTATTTTGCGTTCGTTTGGTTTATCAGCCAAGGGTTAGTTTATTGATGGGATGTACTAGCGATAAAGCCAGTTGCGGATTAATTGGCTGGGTTTACTTGTGTCAACCATGGCAGGGGTAGCTGGAGGCCAGCCACCAATAGGCAACAGGGGGGGCGGGGGCAGAGGTGCTGGATGATTTATTTGGCGTTTAGTGGTGAATGGTTGGTTTTTTGGTGGGTTTGATTTTGATGAGGAAATTTTGGGATAGGTGCCAATGGTTTGGATTGCATCCGGTGGTTGGATCACTATCATTGGTGTGGCAGTTACTTTGGTTCTAGCTTTCTCTAAACGATCTTCCTGTTCTCGAAGCTGGGTAATTTGCTGATCTGGAACAACGCTAAGAAGATGTCCTGGTGTTGCATCAGCTGGGTATACGAGGCTTAAACGAATCGTTTTTGTTTGAGTTGGAACTAGATCTAGGGATTTAAGTACTAGGCTTTGCCCAGATTTCATCCCCACGTGTATTTCCTCATTAACCTGATCTGTTTTTAGTGCAATACTGCCACGGAAAGAAACAAATTGTTTGCCAGGAAGTGTTGGGTGACTCAACACAAGTTTGTATGGCCCATTGCCGCGCAGATTTAGTTCTACGTCGTAACGAACACCATAGGTGCCAACATTATCCAATGAAGAATCAAGCATTCTTATTGCTAAAGGATTCACTTGGCTCTCACCAGTGCCAAAATGATGGCGGCTGGTGGTAGTTAGTGGAACATGCAACGGAGAATCAAATAGATCGTGGCTCACGCTAGCTTGATATGTATCACCCACCGCAACACCACCCACCCGTGAAAATACAGATCTATTTTCAATTTTCTCAATTTTATTAAGGTATGTACGGCCTGGAGCTAAGCGATCTTCATCTAAAATTTTTAGGATATCAAAATCATTCCTTGGATTCTTAGCAGCCACAACAGCCAGTTGAAATGGGCCGTCGCTACGACCTTTAAGTAGGGCATTCGCAATACCATTAGCCGGTAGATCAGTGCTGAAAATTACAGTGCGGCTGCGGGCTGGGATTCGTAAGGCCTCTGGGAATTTCCGATCTAGGGTGCCCCTTAATAGTTGGGCGGCTGTGGCAGCCCCTGGGCCCGTATTCCATGGCCGATGGCCTTGGGGAATTACTCCAAGCAGGTTATTTGCTTGATATGGTGCTTCAAAGCTATTTTTAACAGAACCCCGTTCAAATCTGAGTAGCACATCACGATCACCTGGATTAATTGCTATGGCAGCAAGGGTAAGTTGTGATCTCCTTATTCCATACTGCCCATCAACTGGATTGTATTTATGGTGGGCATGGATACCAAACTCACCATTAAATATATAGCTGGCATTGCTTAGCCGCTGACCATTTTCAGCTTGGGCATCACCCGGGGTGGTGCTTATTAATATTCCCGGACCCGCAACCTCTTCAGGTTGGTTGGAATGCAATACAGGAACATTATTAAAACTACCCCGTAGTGGACGCGCCGTTTGACCTGCCATTAAAGACACGTCAGCCCAAGCGGCGGGAATGGAGGAAAATAGCGATACAGCCAAAACCAGACCCGCGGGGCGCATGGGACCAATGGGGCCAACTTTTCTTAGATTGGGTCTTAAATGCGGCAAACGGAACTTTCTAGCGGAATAAATTATGGTTCTAGCTAAGCCAAATGCAGTGGGGGCCTTGCTGTTCTGTGTAGTCACGGAAAGGGAGCAAGGGAACGACAACTGGGACAGCGGGTTAGCTAGAACCTATCTGTTCATCATATTTTCCCATGTTTCCACTGCCAGGCTGCTGTTGGAGTGACACTGATCTAAAAGGTGCCAGGGGGCGTCAGCAGAGGCGTAAATTGTTTTTGCTCCAGGGCTGGCGTGATGCCGCTGAAAGGCAACTGGCTGCAGTTAATGCAGCTATCACAAGCCTTGAAGCTCAAATGCAGAGGGATGAAACTAGGGATTGATAACCGCCGCATGCGCCAACAGCGCATTTGGGCCGTTTATCTCTAACCAAGCCAAATTTGATTCATTGGTAGCTAGCAGGTAACCGGCATAACCAAGGGCATTCAAGCTAAACCCCTCGTGGCCATCGCTTGTTCTCGGGACTAAAACAAACCAGTTTCTACTAATCAGTAAGTTGTAAGCACCAAGTGGTTTATCTGCCTTGCTTGGCAATCCGAGACCATTTTCAGCGGCAAGATTGCCATAGGTTTCAATTAAGAAATCTACTGTTGGAGTTTTGCCTACGGGCATTGCCCTAATACCAACTCGCCAAGGCCATGGCCTCGCACCTTCTCTTGCTGCACCCATAAATTTTGGGTCTTCGGGGCAAAGCTGGTGTTCCTCGCTGCGGGGTAATAGCTGCAGGTGCCGATGGGGTTGACTGGCGCCTGCGCTGGGACTGCTATTAAAAAACCAAAGTCCATTCTGCAGCTGCCAAATATCAACAAGTGCTTGCCAATCAGTGCGTGTTAACCAGCCGCCCTGGGGCTGCCATCCCTTGCTGATAAGTAGTAAATGTCCTGGTTCTACTGGATATTTATTAAGCAAAAGAACATGATCATCCAATTCTAAAACCTCAAGATTACGATCCCAAGGAAAAAATGGATTAGCCCTGGGGCCCCATTCGTTTAGATGTTTAGGAGTAGGTCCAAGCAACTTACGTAATATGAATGGACTCCAGGCATCTGAATAAATTATCTCTGTTTCTAATGGAACCAATGCACCATTCTGCATGGCATTTTTTTGACAATTTAGTGATAGTTCAGCTAGGGGGATCATGCTGATTTCTTTAATCTTGCCAGGGTGGCGCCCCTGTAGTAATAGGCCAAAATTTGGGTAAAGCGATAGCCCTTTTGAGCAAGACTACGGGCTCCATGCTGGCTCATACTTGCTCCCAAATGGCCATGGGCTTCAAGGCTAATCGCTTTATCAGCGGCATAAAGACTCTCAACAATTCCCCCCTGGTAGCTGAGCACAAGTCCCCTTGTGAAATCAGCTGCTGCCCGGGCTGGCCCAGTTTCGCTTGCCAGGCCCTGGTATACCTGCCAGCGCGTTGTGGCTCCAAGATTCCAATCGGGATCTGCCGGCCGCGCCATGTGGGCCAGGGCATAGGAACGGGCTGCTACCGCTTGGGCCCGAAGGGCCTCATCGGGCCAGTAGCTTGGCATCTCGGCTCCAACCACTGAAGCAATGTATTGCTCCAATGGTATGTGATTAACAACCACCAATCCATTTTGGTTGCAAAATAATCTAAGTTCACCACGATAATTTGAACTATTTAAATTTGCTATTCCAGTGCTGGTTGGCCTTAGCCAGAGTTCATCAGGTGCGTTGCTATTAATTAGCTGAAGCTTCTGGTTAACGCAGCTAATTGCAGCGATACCATTTCCCTCTCTCCATAAAAGCCCAGCTTTTGATTGCAATTGCCAGGGTCCTTCAGCGCCGATAGTTGCCTTTTTAGTATTTGATTCAAGCAAAACTCTAATCAACATTAATGGTTGGGGTTGATTTGCTTGGGGAATTACTAAATCATTCTTGGGCTTTAGATTTTTAAATTCATTTTTGTAAGCTTTTGGCTCCTGCAGCAAGGCATCTAACATCACGGTGTCTAGTTCTTTGGCTGGCCGCAATGATGGGGCAATCAACGCTATTACTGCCATGGCAAAAAGCAACGGCAATGAACAGTAAATTAAGCCTAAACGATTACGTTTAATCCAGCCCATCAGCTGCTTGTAAATATCCATGAATCGGGTTCAATCGCGGATGATTGCCATGGCAAATATCCCTGCCAAAGGATCACACCATTACCTTTAATACGCACCTTAGCCGCTGCTATTGGTTCACAAAACATTCCCCCTGGTCGCTGGGATGGTTGCCATCCCTGAACTTGATTAATACCCAACTTTTTGCACCACCAAGGGGCCACAAGGGCATGGGCTGATCCGGTTACTGGATCCTCTTTGATGCCCATGTTGGGTGCAAAGAAACGCAGTTGATATTGGTATGGCTGAGTAGCTGTTTGCATCACTAGCCAAGCCTTTTCCGGTCCATTTTGCCATGCTAAATCATTGCAATCTAGGCTAGCTATTGGGAATTCTGCATTTACAAGTATTACGCCGTAGCCCAATTGAGAGCTCCAAGTAGCCAAGGGATCAGCTCCCAATAAATTTGCGATCCAGTTTTCTGTTTGCCGCTCCTTCATTTCTTCGCTTGGCAGATCGATGCTCGCCAGTTCCGGTGTTAGCACTTCAACTCTGAGCTTGCCGCTGCGAGTTTGGAAATCGATTGGTTTTGCTATTGCCAATTCTCCCCATTTGTGTAAAGCCAAACCTGCGGCAAGGGTGGCATGGCCGCATAGGGATACCTCACAGGTGGGCGTAAACCAGCGCAAACACCATTGACCGCCGTTGTGCCATAGAAACGAGGTTTCCGACTGGGCCAATTCAGCAGCTAGGGCCTGCATCCAGATAGAACTAGCAGGATGATCCAGTAAAACAACTGTGGCGCCATTGCCCCCCATCGGGTTGGCACTAAAAGCATCAATGGCACAAATCGGAATGCCTTTGTGGTGTGAGCTGATCATTCGCTGCGCAGTTGCCTTTCCATCAGTTTTTGGATTGCCATGGGCGGATCAATGCGGCCTTCTATAAGTTCTTGCACCTGAGTGGCGATGGGCAGGTTCCAAGCCCTATCCCCCGCCAAGCAAAGCACCGCAGCACAGGTGGGCACACCCTCAACGGTGGCGGCGATCTTTTCAAGGGCGGCAGCCGTTGAGAGCCCTTCAGCCAAGGCATTACCAAAGCGGTAATTCCTACTTAAGGCACTGGTGGCAGTGGCTAATAAATCACCTAACCCGGCCAAACCATAAAGGGTTTCTGGCCTTCCCCCAAGGGCTTGAATCACCAACCCCATTTCGGCTAGTCCACGGGTAAGTAACGAGGCCCTTGCGTTGGCTCCAAGGCTTAGTCCATCACATACACCAGCTGCTATCGCAATTACATTTTTCAGCCCACCAGCCACCTCTGTACCCACTGGGTCGTTGTTGCGATAAAGCCTTAGGTGTGAACTACTTAATTCCTTTTGAAGTTTGTTCAGCAGCTGATCGTTCGTGCCAGCTAACACGCTGGCAGCTGGTAAACCCATTGCTAATTCCGTTGCCAGATTTGGCCCGCTGAGCACAAACATCGGCATTTTTGGGCAATGCAGTTGCCAAATTTGGCTGGCGGTTTTTCCAGTGCCCGGATCTAGGCCTTTTGAACAACTCAGTAATGGTGGATAACGGTTCCAGTTTGAAAGTTGTTTAGCGAGGCCTTCTACGCCAGCAAATGCCACTGCTGAAACAACAAGGTCGCAGTTTTGGAGTGGTTCGAGGGCCGCGATGCCAGAGCTACGTCGCCACAATTCAACCCGGTGGCCAGTTTGCTGAAAAAGGCCCATGAGGGTTGTCCCCCAGGTGCCGCCTCCAATTAGGCCAATAGCCAAAGCCAATCACCTGTCCCCTGGAAATTGCCATCATGGGCCCCTACGCGGGGCTTGCAATGGGGAATCCCTTCGCTTGGGAACAACTGGAGGGTTCGGCGCTCGTTGTGGGCCAAGGCGGCATTGGCAGGGCAATTGTTTCAGCACTCAGGCAAAAAGCTCCCCAACTTGATCTATTGGCAGCCGGTAGATCGGGCCCCTATCCCCTTGATATCTGTTCAAGCGAATCATTGGAACGCTTGAAGGAAGATCTGCAGGGGCGTAAGCCACTGAGATTGGTTTTTAATTGCAGTGGTTGGCTTCACCAAAACGGTAAAGGGCCTGAAAAAAGGCTACAAGCAGTTAGCAGAGCTGGGCTTGAGCAATCTTTTGCTGTTAATGCTTTTGCACCAATCCTGCTTGCTAAGGCGGTAGAAGCAGCGCTTGGCCATGGTTCGCCCTGCTGGTTTGCAAGCCTGTCGGCACGGGTTGGCAGCATCGGCGACAACCAGCTCGGTGGCTGGTATTCCTATCGAGCAGCAAAGGCGGCTCAGAACCAACTACTGCGTTGTTTGGCGATCGAGTGGCAGCGCAAAAGACCTGCAGCAACAGTTGTTTTGCTGCACCCAGGCACCACTGCCACCCAGCTATCAGAACCATTTAGTGCAGGTGTTGCTGCCCATAAACTTTTTGAGCCAGCCAAGGCTGCAGAGCAGCTGCTTGCGGTTTTGGCACAACAAACCCCTGCCAATTCAGGTTGTTTCCTTGCCTGGGACGGCAAATCAATCCCTTGGTGATGCTTTTTCTTGCAGTAGTTCAAGCGGAATAATTTCAAGGCAGGATCTTTCACAGGCCTCCAGGATCACTGGAGGTGCCATCCCATCCCAATAGGCTTCAAGCCAACGGGCAGCACAGATGCACCAACGATCACCAGGTTTAAGCCCAGGGAAGGCATTTGCCTCATTTGGGCTGCTCAAGTCGTTCCCTTGGGCTTTGCTGTAGCTCAGGAAAGAATCACTCATCACGGCACACACCGTGTGACGACCAAGATCACTGGGGTTGGTTCTACAGGTTCCATCCCGAAACCAACCGGTGATTGGATTACAACCACAAGTTTCTAAAGGGGTGCCAAGGACGTTGAAACCCGTTGCTATTGGAGCGTTCATGGCAGTTTTAGAGCTCTGGTGTTGGTGGTTGTACCCCCCATAAATTCAGCCAAACACTTGACGGAATCGGGGGGGGAGGCGCTATGGGTCATTGGGCGATCGATTTTTGCTCGTCGCAATTCAACCCGTTACTACACCTGTTAGCACCCGATGAGCTGGGATTTCACCGAAGATGCGGCATTCCATGCCCTTGGCGATGCCTTTGCCGAGAGTGGCGAAACCTCAGCCATGGAGTTCCTAGCCAATGGAGAGGGGGCCTTCCATTTTCAGGAACTAACTCAGAATGCGGCTGGTGAGGGTTTTGACCTATCAGATTCGAGCACCCTGGAGAATTTTCAACAGGATGTGATCGATGCCTTGGAAGGTCGCCGACCTGAATAAAACAGCGCGCCCTAGCCGTAATAAAAGGCTATTTCCTTAGGCTTCAAACCATCCCAACCTGCCGCCTGCAGGCGTTCATTAAGTTCGCTTTGGCCCATGTGCTTGGCCCCGCTGCGCACAATGCGATTACGCATTGACTTTTTTACGCCGCTGCGGGCTCTGGCGCTTTCCAGAGCCATAACCTCGTTGTAGAGGGTGAGCATCTCTGTGGGTATCACAGAGCCATCCAGATCTACGCCGGCTGCAATTGCAGCATCAACACCGTTTGGACCCGAAATTGCCATGGCATAGGGGAATGCAAACCCCAGGCTGCCACAGGCCCAGGATCAGGCGCTGAAATAGCGAGCCTTACTGTGCAAAGCAACTAAAGCTGTGGTGCTTTGCTCTGGATCCAGCTGATCACTCTCATCCATGCTTAAGCCGATGCGATCGGCCCCGAGCCAGGTTAATTGGGGGCGGGAATCAGCAACATTTGGGCAGGCTGGATAGCCAAACGAATAGCGACTACCTCGATAGCGCTGGGCCAGCACATCCTTAAGGTTTGAGGGTTCCTCAGTGCTGAAGCCCATCTCCCCACGAATGCGGGCATGGGTCCATTCCGCCAGGGCTTCAGCAAGTTGAACGCCTAAACCGTGAAAATAAAGATAATCGCTGTATCGATCAGCTTTAAATAGTTCCTTAGCAAAGGCAGTGGCGCTTTCCCCCATTGTCACTGCTTGCATTGGGATCACATCTGTGGCCGATTGATTATCAAGGTCTCTATAGAAATCTGCTATGCAATAGCGATTACCTGAGCGCTGCCGCGGTAATTCAAATCTCCCCAAGCATTTTGAGGGGTTTGCTGGATCATATATAACAACACTATTTCCATCCCTGCCACAGGGGAAATAACCGTAGGCAACACGGGGGCTAAGCAGGTCTTCAGCCTTGATTCGCTCAATCCACTCCTTAAGAACAGGCTCGGCTTTTGATTGAATTATCTGATCGTATTCCTCCCTTGATTGGTTTTGATTCTTACGCAGTTGCCACTGGCCGGCAAACAATGCCTGACGATCCAAGTAGGCAAATATTTGCTCAAAGGGGATTTCATCCTCAAGCAGAATTTTCGTACCCCAAAATGGTGGCTTAAGCGCTTGCTCCTCTGGTACTGCAGCAGAGCGATCGCTGCTAATAACTAAGTCCAATTGGTTTGTGGGCTTTGCTGGTTCATCGAGATCGCCAGGATCTGGATCAGCCTTGCCAAGATCAAATCCTTCAGGTGATTCAACTAAAAAGCCCTGTTTATTATCCCAATTATTAGATTTTTTTGCCTCAACCAATGCATCCATAAATCGCAGATCAGTAAAAGCATCACGACCATAAATAACCTGACCGTGGTAAACATTTCTACAATCCTTATTAACAAATCTAGGCGTTAGAGCTGCCCCACCCAATATAACTGGAACATCAATATCAGCCTGATTAAAGGCATCTAGATTATCCTTCATGAAGGCTGTTGATTTTACCAGCAACCCACTCATTGCGATGCAATCGGCCCCATGCATTTTCTGGGCCTCAATTATTGCTTCAACCGACTGCTTGATGCCAAGATTTATAACCTCATAGCCATTATTTGTAAGGATGATGTCTACCAGATTTTTGCCAATGTCATGAACATCACCTTTAACTGTGGCAATCAAAAGCTTGGCTTTTGCTGAGCTTTCTAGCTTGCCATCAGCGCCAATAACCTTCTCCATATGGGGTTCCAGAAAAGCAACAGCACTCTTCATTGTTTCAGCGCTCTGCAACACAAATGGCAATTGCATTTGACCAGAACCAAATAATTCTCCAACAACCTTCATGCCGTCCAATAAAAATGTATTAACTATTTCCAGTGGCTTGTAATTTTGCAAACCATCGGCCAAGGCCTGCTCCAGGCCTATTCTTTCACCATCAATAATATGCTGCTTAAGCCTTTCTTCCACAGGCAAGTCGGCCAGGGATGGACCGGAAGCCCTCGCTTCCTTAGCGCTTACTCCTTCAAATAAACTTGTTAATGTAGTGAGGGGATCATATACACATAAACCATTCTCGAATCGGCGTTTATCATTGATTAAGTCTCGGCATACCTGCTGATGCTCCTCACTAATTTTTGAAAGGGGCAGGATTTTTGCAGGGCTAACAATCGCAGCATCCATTCCTGCTGAACAGCAATCATGGAGGAAAATTGAATTAAGAACAATCCGCGAAGCAGCTGAAAGGCCAAAACTTATATTGCTAACACCTAAAACCACATGGGTTCCAGGTAGGTCATCGCGGATTCTTTTGATTGCAGCAATGGTTTCACAGCCGTTGCGGCGATCCTCTTCTATGCCAGTGGATATGGGTAATGCAAGGGGATCATAAAAAATTTCACGGGCCGGTATGCCAAATTCCAATGCATCCCGGTAGGCCCTCTGGGCAATGGCAAATTTACGCTCAGCGCTGCGAGCCATGCCTTCTTCATCAATGGTGCCGATTACAACGCCTGCTCCATAGGTGCGGGCTAGTTCTAAAACTTTGAAAAATCTTTCATTGCCGTCTTCATAATTGGTTGAATTAAGCAAGCATTTACCCCCTGCTACTTTTAAGCCGGCTTCCATTTTTTGCCATTCGGTTGAATCAAGCATCAATGGAAGATTCACATTAGTAACTAACCGGCTAACCAATTCATGCATATCCGCTTCGCCATTGCGGCCCACATAATCAACGTTCACATCAAGTATGTGGGCATTTTCTTTTACTTGGCTGCGGGCCACACCGATCAAACCATCCCAATTTTCTTCATTTAATAAATCACGTACTTTTTTAGAACCACTGGCATTTAAACGTTCACCAATAATTAGAAATGAATTTTCCTGTTCATAGCTAGTGGTGCCGTAAAGGGAAGCCGCTGCTGATTCCGCTTTGAGTAATGGTCTCTCGAGATATTGATGGGGCTGCCTAACCTCACGATGGGCTGGCTTAAGTTCCCGTGCCACTTCCACAAGGGCCGAAATGTGCGCTGGGGTGGTACCGCAACAACCACCAATCACCTGAATGCCAAGATCCTCAATGAAATGGTGCAATGCCATTTTCATTTCGATTGGAGTAAGGCGGTAGTGGGCAACTCCGCCAATATTTTCAGGCAAACCAGCATTGGGAATGCAGCTAACAACAAACGGAGAGCAACTACTTAAATAACGCATGTGCTCCTTCATCTGCTCTGGCCCAGTGGCACAATTTAAACCAAGAATATCGATTGGGAAAGGCTCTAAAATTGCAACAACAGCTGCTATATCTGAACCAACTAACATCGTGCCAGTTGTTTCCATCGTTACACTAACCATTAAGGGCCTACGTTCACCCGTTTGAGAAAATGCTTCTTCAACGCCCGTGAGTGCCGCTTTTATTTGTAGAACATCTTGGCATGTTTCAATTATAAATAAATCAACATTTCCGGCTAACAATCCCAATGCTTGTTCAGTAAAACAAGCCTTCATTACATCAAAACTTACGTGGCCAAGGCTTGGCAGTTTAGTGGTGGGCCCCATGGAGCCAGCCACATATCTTGGATGTTGGTCTGTAGTGTATTGATCTGCCATTTCACGGGCTAGTAAAGCGGCCTGGCGGTTTAATTCAAAGGCTTCATTTTCTAAATCGTATTCAGCAAGCACCAGAGAGGTTGAGCCAAAGGTATTTGTTTCAATTACATCGCAACCAGCATCTAGGAATTGTTTGTGAACGGCCCTAACAACATCCGGCCTAGTGCGCACAAGTATTTCGTTGCAACCCTCAAGGGCTGAGCCGCCAAAATCAACGGCGGTTAGCTCCATTTGTTGGAGTGATGTGCCCGTGGCGCCATCGAACACCAACACTGGACGCTCGGGGCTGTGGAGTCGTTCTAGGAAACCAACCATGCTCAGATGCCAACCCTCGTAACCCAATGGTCAAAAATAGGGTCTCGAGCCTCCGTAATGGCGGTTAGTCGGCTGCGCAGGGCCTCCATAACAGGCCGATGCATTGCCAGATCTGTGCTTTCAATGCGCCTAACCGGGGTTACTTTTGCTGCAGTTCCGGTTAGGAATACTTCATCGGCAATAAACAATTCTGTTTTATCGATGGGCCTCTCAACAACCGTGAAGCCCATGCTGCGGGCCAATTCGATAACACTTGCTCTGGTAATGCCTTCGAGTATGTCTTGATCAACACCTGGTGTATACAAAATGGAATCGCGAACAATAAATAAATTCATACCACTTGCCTCGCTAACCTTACCCCTACTATTTAAAAGTAATGCCTCATCAAAACCACTTTTAACAGCTTCAGTTTTAGCCAGTGAACTTGTAATATATGCTCCACTAATTTTGCCCCTTAAAGGTAGGGAGCGATCCTCCTGCCTTGTCCATGAACTGATTCTGCAACTAACGCCATTGGGTGAAAGATAGTCGCCAAGTTCTATGCCATATATCAAGAAATCTGTTTCAATATCATGTAACCTTGGTGCTATGCCCAGGTCGGAGGTGTAAACAAATGGTCTTAGATAACTTGGTTTTGTTGGTTTATTGGCCTTTAGAAATTCAACCACTGCTGCCATGATCGTTTCAGGGCTTAACTCTGTTAGTAAAAGTTTTGCGCTTTCACTCAATCGCTTTGCATGGCGATCAGCTCTAAACAACAAAATCTCAGAGGCATCATTTGGATTTGGTATTGCCCGCATGCCGCCAAAGGCGCCAGTGCCGTAGTGCAGCGCGTGGGTTGCTACGGATAGGGTGGCCTCGGCAAATGGCACGCAGCGGCCGCCGAACCAGGCATAGGGAAGAAATTGATGCATCTAACGGTTGAAACCTTGGCCCGATCTTCTCATCCCTTAGCCAGGGATGATGGCTGAATGCACAGATTGGCAGTTATCCCGGGGGACCTGAGTGATCAGCTTCCAGCCCTGGTGGAGCAAACAGCAGCCCCATTTTTATTTTTAAGCAGTGCCGACAGCGATCTAAGCCTTCTTGCCAAGCAAAAACCCTCCGTGCCGATAAGGGCCCTAAATATTCAGGCCCTGGAGCATCCAGCAGCCGTAGACCACTACCTGCGCAGCACCGTTAGCAAGGCGCGCCTGGTATTGGTGCGGTTGCTTGGTGGCAGGGGGCACTGGAGTTACGGAATCGAGCAGCTGCGGGAATGGGCTAGGGGCGATGCAAGCCGAGGCCTATTGATAGTTAGTGGAACAGTGGAGGGGGAGCAGGAATTAGCAAGCCTTGGCAATTTTCCAGATTTCATAGCGATTGCCATTGGTCGATGTTTAAGGGAAGGGGGAGCTGAAAACATGGCCCAAGTTATGGGCTGTTGCTCTAACTGGTTGGCTGGGGAACCATTACAACCACCAGAGGCAATTCCCCAGCCAGATCCCTATTGCTTCAAATGGCAACCAAACCCTGGGCCAAAGGTGGGGCTGATCTTCTATCGCTCCCTATGGAGTAGCGCCGATCTTGATGTACTCGAAAGCTGTGCAAGCGCCATGCGGGATGTTGGCTTGTGCCCGCGCCTAGTGCTGGTTAGCAGTTTGCGTGATGAATTGGTTCAACAAGGTGTTCGCCAATTGCTCCAGGCGGAGGCCGTTGAATTGGTACTTTGCGCAACTGGTTTTGCTTCCGTTAAAGCCGATGAAGCCGAGGCGGGAGCACCCCTCTGGCAGGCCCTTGGCGTGCCTGTTTTGCAACTGCTATGCAGCACTTTGCCTAAACAGCGCTGGCAAAACAGCAGCGTTGGCCTTGGCCCCCTAGATCTCAGCATGCAGGTTGCTCTGCCTGAGCTTGATGGCCGCATCACTGGACGGATTGTTTGCTTCAAAGAGCTCTATCGCGCTGATGCCGCCCTGGAATGCGCTGTGCAGCGCTATTGCCCAGATGGGGAGCGCATGGCATGGATGGCGGCCCTAGCTAAGGCTTGGGTGCATTTAAGACGCACGCCAGAAAAACATAAAAAAGTCGCGATTGTGCTCGCTAACTATCCCTGCAGAAATGGCCGTTTAGCCAATGGCGTTGGCCTTGATACCCCCGCCAGCGCCGTTGCCATTTTGCAGTGGCTCAAGGGGGAGGGCTATTACCTCGGCGAGGGCAACCTGCCCGAGGATTCAAATGCTTTGATCAAAGCTTTAACCGCTGGCCGTAGCCCCGACCCTGAAAGTTTTCACCTTGCCCCCTGCGCTGAACTTGCTTTTTCTGATTATGAAAATTGGTATAACAAACTCGATCAAAGGGTCCGGGAACTGATTGCGGAGCGTTGGGGCATACCTGCAAACGACAATTACCTATCAAAGGAGAACATCTCAATCTGTGGTTTGATCTATGGCAATGTTGTGATTCTATTGCAACCAAGCAGGGGCTACGACCGCGATCCATCACTTAATTATCACTGCCCAGACCTCCCCCCGAATCACAATTATTTAGCCCATTATCTGTGGCTAAGGGAAAAATTTAATGTTGATGCTGTTATTCACTTAGGTAAACATGGCAACCTGGAATGGTTGCCGGGTAAAGGCATTGGCCTATCCGCCAATTGTTTTCCCGAGCTAGCCTTTGGGGCCCTGCCAAACATCTATCCTTTTATAGTTAATGATCCAGGCGAGGGCTCGCAAGCAAAAAGGCGAAGCCAGGCTGTGATTCTCGACCATCTAACGCCACCCCTAGGCAGGGCAGGTTTACATAACGAACTGGTGGAATTGGAGGGCTTGGTTGATGAATACTGGGAGGCCAGCTCAATGGCAAGCAATCGCGTTGATATTCTAAAAACAAAGTTATCAGCAAAATTATCAGAGTATAATTTTGATAATTTTACTGATATAAATATTGGCTCTATCGCAAACGATGGGTCTATTAATGCCGATTTTGATGAAAGAATAAATAAAATTGATGGCTATTTATGTGAACTCAAAGAAGCGCAAATACGCACTGGTTTGCACACTTTTGGCCTTTCACCATCAGCCGAGGCAGAGGCTGAATTATTACTTGCCATTGCGCGATTCCCTGGCCCCGGCCGCCTCGGCCTCGGCCGGGCAATTGCAAAAGATCTAGGTATTCATCTCGACCCCCTAACGGCTAGGGAAGCTGATCCACTCAGCCCAACTGATTTGCGTTTGCTTCAGCAAATACGTCCAGATGTGCCCTTGCGCTGCCAAGGTGACGGCATAACAGTTATTCAAGACTTTGCTGCCGCTTGCCTGGAAGGCAAAATTGCCGCACCGGGTAACTGCACAACTAAAGAACTAAGCCAAATAATTGCTGAATTAACACCGCGTTTAAAGGGTTGTGCCCATGCTGAGCGCAACAATCTGTTAGCTGCACTCCGTGGTGAACGCATTGAGGCAGGCCCATCGGGTGCCCCCACCCGGGGCAGGCCAGAGGTGTTGCCCACCGGCAGAAATTTTTATTCCGTAGACCTGCGTTCGGTACCCACTGAAGCCGCCTGGGATCTGGGCAGGCGCAGTGCCGAGGCATTACTCGAGCAGCATCTCCAAATCGAGGGAGAGCATCTCACCCAATTGGCTATTTCAATTTGGGGCACCAGCACCATGCGCAGTGGTGGCGACGATGTGGCCCAGGTGTTTGCATTTATGGGTATTCGCCCCCAATGGGATGGCAGTAGCAGGCGCATGGTGGGACTTGAATTAATCCCCACCAGCAGCCTTGCCAGGCCAAGGGTTGATGTAACTGTTCGCATATCTGGGTTCTTCCGTGACGCCTTTCCCCAGCTACTCCATTGGCTAGATCAGGCAAATCAGATCGTGCGCCAACACACAGAAGGGGGAGTTGGTTGTGAGGTGTATGGGTCTGCCCCAGGGGCCTATGGAGCGGGTTTACAGGGTTTGATCGAGAGTGGTAATTGGGAGGATAGGGATGACTTAGCCGAAGCATTTTTAAATTGGAGCAAATGGCACTATCGCGCCAATGCCGAACCCCAAGCCGACAGGCTTGGCCTTGAAAAGCGACTTCAAAAGGTGCAAGTGGTACTCCACAATCAAGACAATCGTGAACATGATTTGCTCGATTCAGATGATTACTATCAATTTCATGGTGGCATGGCTGCAGCTGTAAGGCGCATTAAGGGCAGCGACCCTAAATTGTGGTTTGGAGATCATTCCCAACCCTTAAATCCCAAGCCAAAGCCACTCGCATTAGAACTAGATAAAGTAATTCGTAGTCGCTTGCTAAATCCACGCTGGATTGAAGGTATGCAGCGGCATGGATATAAAGGCGCCTTTGAATTTGCCGCGAGCCTAGATTACCTTTTTGCCTACGATGCCTGCACAGATCTTGTTCCAGACTGGGCCTACAGTTCAGTTTGTGAGCGTTGGCTTGAGGATTCTAAGGTTCAAGAATCAATTAGAAATAGCAATCCTTGGGCACTAAGGGATATGGCAGAAAGACTTCTGGAGGCTAATAATAGGGGTTTATGGCAAAACCCAAAACCAAATCAGTTGGAGTTTCTCAAACAATTGGTTTTAAGTAGTGATGAAAATATTGAAATTAACCAAGGTCCTTAAGCATGTCTTTGAAGGGATCGATCGATCCAGGTTTGGCAGAGCGCGGCGGAGCTGGAGAGATTTTTTCAGGTGCAGCCGGCGCCTTGGAGGCACTGCCGGGCACGTTTGTTCCTGATACGGCTGAACCTTTCATCCGATTTTCCAGTTCCACCTGAGTGATCTGCTGGGCGAAGGTTTTCTTAACCGGCTTGGGAACACCGGCATTCATGGATGTTTTGTTTGGATTAGCTACAACAGACTCTGGTAAACCGTCAGAAACCTTTTCAAGCCTTGATTCCATCGAGTCAACTTCCTCAATGCGCTCTTTTAGTCCAGGGTTTTCGGCTGTGCCTGGAAAGGTGCGTCGAATGCTGTAGGGGCGTCGCATGAAATTCACATCGCCAAGGCTGCTTGCCTTATCGGGTTCAAGAAAAAAGCTTTTGTCCTGATCCTCTGCCTCGTTGGGCTTGCGGCGGAAGCGATCAAACAAACCCATGGCACTTGTATGAGCTTTATGAAATTTAGCGGCCCAAGAGGCTCAAACCGTGGCTGTCGGTGCCACAACTCTGTAAAAAGTTGAGATCCATAGCTAGATCAGCCACCCGTTCACACACATGCTCACTGGGGCGCCAGCGTGGTTGCATCTCATAGTCGTACCAGGTTTCCGCCCCATCAAAACCCAACTCTGATGCCGCTCGCATTAGCAGCTTGAAGTTAATGCGATAGCGGGCGGGGTGAGCCAACAGGGCTAAACCGTTTGCAGCCTGGATCGCTTCAACAACGGCAGCTGCACCCAGCTGTTCTCCCACAACCGTATCCCCTTGAAGATATGGTTCCATCGCCCCATGGTTTGGCTCATAGCCAAGGGCCAACACGTGCACTAGGCAATTCTCTAGTACACAACTCACCTCAGTGCCAGTCCAAAGTTTGGGAACATTGGATCCAGCTGAGCGGTGGTAATCAAGCCGCTTTTGCACCAACGGATAAGCCTCAAGGCTGTGGTGGTCGGTAACGGCAAAGTGCTCAAGGCCTATTTTCACTGCTTCATCAGCTAGGGCCTCGGGGGTGAGGCTGCCATCACTGCAAAGGGTGTGGCAGTGGAAATTGAATCTTTTTGGGCAAGTTGTAGCTGTTACCTGCTCGAGCACAGCCCTGAGGGGATGCTTAAACGGCATTGATTGCCTCCCGTTCAGCCTTTAAACGGCGCCAACGGGCGTAAAACTGAATTGACGCCGCCATGAAAAGTACTAAGGCCACCAGCAACCAGGTGGCGCCGCCAGTGGGGAATTGATTTTTAAACACCACCAACATCACCACCAACACCAGTAGCAGAGTGGGCAATTCGTTAAATGCGCGCAACTGTTTTGCAGACCACTCACATTTGCCAAGGCTCAACAATCCCATCAGGCGATAGCAATAGCAGTGGTAAGCCACCAGGCCAACAACAAATGCCAACTTTGCATGGAGCCAGGTTTGGGATAACCAGCTCGGATTGCCAAGCAATAAGCCAGCAGCGCCAATAACTGTTACCACCAGGCCAGGGGTGGTGATGATGTTTGCCAGGCGCCGTTCCATCAGGGCGTACTGTTTTTCAAAGGCCTGGCGCAGGGGTTCGGGTTGGTCCCTGGCCTCCACATGGTAGATAAAAAGCCTGACCAGGTAAAAAAGACCGGCAAACCAAACCACAACACCAACTATGTGGAGGGTTTTAAACCACAGGTAGGCTTCCGCAGAGATGTTTATGGTCATTGAAGCCCACTCCGTTGAGCCCATTCAAACCCTGCGGCGGTAGCGCCTATGGCTTGGCGTTCGCTTTGGCTGAATTTATCCAACTGTTTAATCATCAAAGCCATGCGCGGATGATTGCGAAAACGTTCCTGGTGACGACCTAGAAAATCCCAATAGAGCACAGTAAAAGGACAGGCCACTGGTCCGCTGCGTTCCGCAGGATCGTAGCTACAGCCCTTGCAATAGGTACCCATGCGCTGGATGTATTTACCACTTGCGGCATAGGGTTTGCTGGCGAGCATGCCTGCATCGGCCCACAAACCCATGCCAATTACATTTGTTTGCATCACCCAATCGTGGGCATCAACAAACTGACTGTTAAACCAAGCTACATATTCCTGCGGATTCCAGCCAGCCAGCAAGCCTAAATTAGCAAGAATCATTAAACGTTGAATATGGTGTAAATAGCCACTATTAGATAATTCAGCTAACACATTATCAACGCAGGCCATGCCACTCTTAGAATGGTTTCTAATAAATTCGGGCAGGGGCTGCACCGCTGCTAATGCATTGGAAAGGGGGTAGCTATCGCCAAAGTGATGGTATAGACCCTGGGTATATTCCCGCCAACCAATTATTTGACGCAGCACTCCCTCCAAACTGGCAAGGGGTACTTTTTTCCTTAATCCCTCCGCCTCTAAGCGATGAACAACCTCGAGGGGATGGAGCAAACCTAAATTCAAATAAGGACTCAGTAGGGCATGCCAAAGCGTTGATTCACCCTGAACCATGGCATCTTGATAGGGGCCAAAATCAGCGAGGCGAGTTGAGATAAAATTCTCTAAAACCAGGAGCGCCTGCTGCCTGCTCACCGCCCATTTGAACGGCTTTGATATTCCACTAAGTTCATATATTGGTTGAAGCTCTTCCAGTTTTTTAATTACAGCATTGGTTGTTTCACTTGGTGTAAACCAAAGAGCTTCAGGACCCTTGAGGCCAGTTTTAGGTGGTTTGCGATTTTCTTTATCAAAATTCCATTGCCCACCCAAGGGTTGATCACCATCCATAAGCACTCCAAAGCGCCTACGGCCTTCGCGATAAAAGTATTCAAGCCTCAGCGATCGTTTGCCTTGAGCCCAATTTGCAAATTCAGCTTGGCTCCACATAAATTGATTGTTATCAAACCAGCGCAATTGCCAAGCACACTTGCTGTAGGCGGCAAGTTTTTCAATCGCCAGCTTGATTGGCCTATCGCTTGGGGTCATCAAACGCAATTCGCCTATGCCATGGTTTGCAATCCAGCTGTTAAGGGCATCTTCATAGCTGGGAGCCTCCACTAGATCCACCACCCAGCCAGCCGAGCGCAATTC
Source organism: Synechococcus lacustris Maggiore-St4-Slac (assembly GCF_024345595.1). Classification (NCBI taxonomy): domain Bacteria; kingdom Bacillati; phylum Cyanobacteriota; class Cyanophyceae; order Synechococcales; family Synechococcaceae; genus Synechococcus; species Synechococcus lacustris. The sequence continues at coordinate 55,138 of NZ_JAGQBK010000004.1, forward strand.
AGCTGCAAAGGCGCGTTGGGCAGCCCAAAACAGGATTTGTTTTTGGATGTGTGGTTTGGTAGTTAGCACCGAAAGGCTCTCCACCAGCAAAACCCTGGCCCCATGGGGCTGGGAAGAAGCAAGCGCTGCCTGTTGCAGGTGCAGTTGGTCATTCAATACCCAGATGCCAATTGCCACAGCTAGCCCCAAGATGAGGTGAGAGTTTCTACAGCCTATGGATTTCGATCTGCTTGTGATCGGTGCAGGCTCAGGCGGGCTCGCCGCAGCTAAGCGTTCAGCACGCCACGGAGCCAAAGTGGCGATTGTTGAGGCAGATCGCGTTGGTGGAACCTGCGTAATTCGTGGTTGTGTGCCAAAAAAATTATTAGTTTATGGCTCAGAATATAAAGAACTTTTCAGAGATGCTAAAAGTTTTGGCTGGGAAGCAAGCGAGCCAAAACTTCACAGCAATATACTTTTGCAAAATGTTCGCAATGAAGTTAACAGACTAAATCAACTTCATATTAATTTATTAGCTCAAGCAAATGTTGAGCTAATTAGCGGAATGGCAAGTTTTAGCGATTCCCATACCATACAAGTTGGTGATAAAAACTATAGTGCAAAAAATATCCTTATAGCCGTTGGTGGCAAGCCAACCCGTTTGCCAATTCCAGGGGGAAGCCTGGGCTGGGTGAGCGATGATTTATTTGAGCAGCAGAGCTTGCCAAAATCGATCGTGATAATTGGTGCAGGTTATATTGCCTGTGAATTTGCCTGTATTCTTGCAGGTCTCGGTGTTAGTGTAACTCAAATTGTACGAGGCAATAGTATTCTCAAGGGGTTCGACAATGAATTGGTTTTAGCCGTTCAGTCTGAAATGATTGAGGCGGGAATTAATATAAACTTTGGCTGCACCCCTGAGTTGATTGAGCACCATGGGCAGGGCTACATAATTAGCTGTGCCTCTATGGGATCTGAAGCAAATACATCTACAATATTTGAAGCTGATGCTTTACTTCAAGCAACGGGAAGATTAGCCAATCTAGCTGATTTACAACTAGCTGCAGCTGGAGTGTTACATGAGTTCAATCGCATCCTTGTAAACCAAAGCCAACAAACAAATATTGATCACATTTATGCCGTTGGTGATGTTACAAATCGGGTGAACTTAACACCTGTTGCCGTAGATGAGGGTAGAGCTGTTGCCGATCGGCTCTTTGCCTCTGGAAACAGGATTGTTAACCATGAACTAATTGCTACTGCGGTTTTTACTCAACCTGAATTTGCCAGCATTGGCTTAAGCGAAGAAGCAGCTATAAAAAGTTTTGGCAGTGATGCTGTTAAGGTATTTAGGGCAAAATTCCGCAGCCTCCAGCAAGCATTACCAGCAAGGGGCCCCCGTTGCATCTTAAAATTAATAGTTGATATCAAAACAGACCGAATCATCGGTTGCCATATGGTGGGTAGCCATGCGGCTGAAATAATTCAAATGGCTGCAATATCGATTGGGATGGGAGCAACTAAAAAAGACTTCGACAACACAATGGCGCTGCATCCAAGCATATCAGAAGAATTTGTTACCATGACTTGATTTTCCATTAATTATTTTTGCCTTGCTTTATTTTTTAACTATTAATATCAGCATCATCGTTGCTGGGATGAAAGAAGGAATGTATTTGATTGGCCAATGCTGCCCCCACCCCTGGGCAGCTTCCTAATTGATCCGGAGTTGCCAATTGAATTGCATCTATTGAACGAAAATGAGCGAGTAGATCTTTAATTCGTTTTGCACCCAAACCAGGAATATCACTGAGACGCGATCGTTTCATACGTTCTCCCCTCTGCTGACGATGGAAACCAACGGCAAAGCGATGGGCCTCATCCCGCAGGCGACGTAAAAGCACTACACCCAATTGATCGGGCTCGGTTTCCAATGGTTTAGAGGCCCCTGGTAAGAAAATTTCCTCCCGTTGTTTTGCTAGGGAACAAACAACTAATTCATCAGCTAAATTTAATTCCCGCAGGGCCTCCATCACTGCAGATAATTGACCTTTACCACCATCTATCATTACCACATCAGGCCAATCAGTTAAGCCATCGCCCTGCAAAGTGGTTTTGGTTCTTCGGCGTAGTTCACTAAGATTAGCCCCGGCTAGTTTTGCCTGGCTCCAGCGTTTAAAGCGTCTGCGCATAATTTCAGCCATGGCCATAAAATCATCACTATGGCCAGAAGTAATACTGCTACTTTTTATTTTATATTTACGATAGTGTTGTTTTGCGGCTAAACCATCTACAAATACAACCTGTGATGCCACTGCATCGCTTCCTTGAATATGGCTAATATCAAAACCTTCTATGCGGCGTGGCGGATGCTCTAATTCCAGCAACTGAGCCAAATCTTCTAAGGCCAAATGCTGTTGTTCAGCGGATCGCTGGGCCCTTGCTAATTCATAACTTGCATTGCGTACAACCAACTCGATTAATTCAGCTTTTTGCTGACGCTGCGGGTTGAGCAGTGTTACCTTTCGCCCCCTGCGTTGGCGGAGCCAGGCCTCAAGTAATTCCTGCTCTGGCAATGCATGTTGCAAAAGTACTTCCGGTGGAATTTCCACTGGATCAACTTGGCTGTAATGCTCCTCCAATACCCGTTGCAATATCGCTCCAGGAGCAGCCGCCTCCGCATCGGCTGTGTAGCCAAGCCTGCCAACTAATTTACCTGCTCTAACCTGGAATAATTGAACAGCTGCAACGCGATCATCAGTTGCTAATGCGATTACATCTCTGCTGATATCAGCATCAGGTAATGCAACTTTTTGTTCAGCCGTGAGCAATTCCAAACCCTTTAATTGATCCCGGGCTAAGGCAGCCGCTTCGAAATCAAGTCTTTCAGCATATTTAACCATCTGCTGTTGTAATAATTGCAGTAATTCATCGTTTCTCCCCTGGAAAACCATCGCTACTTTTTGAATGGTTTTCTTATATTCTTCAGCTGATATTTTCTGTTGACATACGCCAGGGCACCTGCCGATATCAAAGTTTAAACAGGTTCTATCCCTATGCAATGGCTGGGGCCGCTGCCTTAATGGAAATACTCTTTTCACGATTGCTAAGGTGCGCCTCAACAAGCCAACATCAACATAGGGGCCATAAAATCGATCGTGCGCCTTGCGAAATCGCCTTTGCCGCGTGATAAAAATTCTCGGATAATCTTCACTCCAAGTGATGCACAAATATGGATATTTTTTGTCATCTTTAAGCAGAATATTAAAGTGGGGTTGATGGTTCTTAATTAGATTAGATTCAAGAACTAATGCCTCTGCTTCGCTGTCGGTAACGATAAATTCAATATCTACAACCTGCCTCACCATCAATTCAATTCTTGGCCGATCTGGCACCCCATCTCTGAAATAGCTGCGAACCCTGCTTCGCAAACTTTTTGATTTACCTATGTAGAGAATGCGGTCTTCAGCGTCGCGCATTAAGTAGCAACCTGCTTCTGCGGGTAGGGCCTTGAGCAGGGCCTCCAAACGGGGTGGATCCTGCATTAAGGGCTGTTGACCCGCCTTCAGCCCTGTAATAAGAACCCCTGGAACGCGTTAAGCCAGTGTAGGGAGAGCAACAGCAGCAGCATGAGGGCGATCTATCCCGGCAGCTTCGACCCTGTCACCCTTGGCCACCTGGATCTAATCCAAAGGGCTAGTGGTCTTTTTGAAGAAGTGATCGTGGCGGTGTTGCGCAATCCAAACAAACAGCCCAGTTTCAGCCTTGAGCAGCGTCTGCAGCAATTGAGCATCGCCACATCCCATCTACCCCAGGTTCGCGTTACCAGTTTTGCTGGGCTTACGGTGAATTTCGCCCTACAGGAACAGGCCAGGGTGATCCTGAGGGGGCTTAGGGCCCTAAGCGATTTTGAATTTGAGTTGCAGCTGGCCCACACAAATGCCAGCCTTTCCCCCGCCGTAGACACCCTTTTTATGGCCACAGCAGTGGGCCACAGCTTCCTTAGCAGCAGCGTGGTGAAGGAGGTGGCTCGCTTCGGAGGTGATGTGTCACACATGGTGCCGGAAATAGTGGCAGGAGATCTGATCGAGCTGTTTAATCAGCCTGTGTGATAACCCGTGCAGCAGATGGCCCAGGCTCGATTGGAAGTACTCGATCAGCTTGATCAGCTGGAGGAAATTGTGTTGGAGGGCACCCGGGTGCCCTTTTCCGGCGGCCGCCTAGTGAATGAGCAGGATGCTGTTGAAATCCTTGATGCCGTTCGCCAATCCCTACCCCGCGAGGTGGATCAAGCGGTTGAGTTAATGCGTCAAAAGGATGCCTATTTAGGCCAGGCCCGTCAGCAGGCTGAGGAAATCATCAACCAAGCCCGCAGGGAGCGGGAGGCTCTCATAAATGCAGCCAGTGTCCGCCAGGAAGCAGAACGCCAGGGGGCGGAAGTTCGCGAACAGGCCCGCCAACAGGGTGAACAACTCTTAATTCAGGCGCGCCGCCAAGTAGCGGCCACAGAACAGGAGCACCAGGCGAGGGTGGCCCAGATGGATCAGCAATTTGCAGCCAGACGCCAACAGTTGGAGCAGGAGGCTGGTGCCCGTTTCCAACAGTTGGAACAGGAGCATCAACAAATGAAGCGCAGCCTGGCTGAAACCCACGAACGCAGCCGTCAACAATCCCTTCAGGAACTAGAGCAAATTCGTTTAGAGGCAAACCGCCTGCAACAGGAAAGCCAAGCAGAGGCTGAAAGGGTTCAACAGGAAGCCCTGAATTTCCGTCAAACCACCCAACAGCAAGCCGAGTCTTTACTTCTACGCAGTCGCCAGGAGGCAGGAGCCGTACAGCAAGGTGCCAACCGCTATGCGGAACAGGTGCTTGGGGAGCTAGATAACCGCCTTCAGGAAATGGCCAAGGTGGTTATTGCCGGCAGAAGAGAATTGGTGCGTTTGCAAAGCACCGATCTAGAAGCACCGCAAGAGCAAGCCAATTCGCTGCAGAGCAACCAACGCAGCAATGGTCGGAAATTTGGTCGCCGTTCGGCCTAGCGGCAGTGCCCAATGGCAAAAGCTGAACGCAACACCTTGCCCATTACGGCAACTGGAGCCGCCGATCCATTAGAGATCATGCTCACGTAAAGCGGCCCATCTGCCGTTGCCAACATTCCAGAAACAGCCTTTACGCCGCTTATGGTGCCGGTTTTTCCGCTAAAACGTCCCTCCAATTCCGTTCCAAGGAAATAGGAACTCAAGGTTCCCCGTTGACCGGCAACAGCCATACTTGCGTAATAGTTTTTGGCATAGGGATGTTGCGCCATGCGCAACAACAAAGCAGCAAATAATTTGCTGGTAATGCGATTGCCACGATCTAGGCCTGATCCATCTTGAATTACCACCCCTTGAACTGGTAAACCCTGTTGTTGTAACCATTCCATCGCGCGCCGCTGGGTGATCGGCAGCTGCCAACTGCCAGTGCCCTCCCTTAACAACACCTCTGCTGTGAAGTTATGGCTTTCACCGTTAGCCAAACTAAGCAGATGATGCATCGACTTTGAAGGTTCACTTAGGAGCAAAATGCTGTCGGTGGGTTCAACACTTCCAGCCGGGATTGCACTAATAATTGCTGTGCGGCCATTGCGATTGATTTCCTGTTTAAGCAAGCGCTCCAGCCTTGCGGGTGGATTTTGCACAGACATATCCACGGCATTGGCAGTTAGCGCCAAGCGGGTAATTGGAGCGCCGTAGTCATAGTCGCGATCTGCCATAGACCAACCCTGGGGCCACCAGCGGCTGGCGGGCTCCTCCTCGAGCTGTAATTTCAGCAAGGAGTTGCCAGTGCTGCTGCTGCCGCCAGAGCCAGCCGCCAATTTTGCAATTCGTTTTAGTTGGGAAAATCCAAGGCTGGGGTCACCACTGCCCTGTAAACGCAGGGTGCCATCCGGCAATTGCCATAATTCGGTGCTGAGGCGATGGTCGGGCCCTAGGCGATCCAGCGCTATGGCAGTGCTGAGTAGTTTTTGGTTGGAGGCTGGAATTCGAGGCCGCTCGCCATTCAAATCAGCTAACAAACGACCACTGGGATCAGCAACACTGATGCTCCAAACGGAGGCTTCTGGGCCAGCTGCCTGCAGCAGTTTCTGTTGAAGGGCAGGGCAAACCACCTGGGTTTGCAATAGGGGCAAACCAACCGTTGGTGGGGGCGGCGGGTCTAGGGGTTGTGCGCTTGTGGAGCTAACAACTAAAGAGAGTTGACTACTTAAGGCAAGTGCCGTGAAACAAAAAACTTTGGAGCGAAGTATTTTCATATTAGTGATTAGCAATTTCCACATTGCTAACAACACCATTTATTCGATAGCTGGCCCCTTCCAATTCTATTGGTGAACCAATTTTCAAGGCTTGATTTCCTAATACCACTCCACCGGAGGTAACTTGACCTTCACCTTGAAGTATGAATCTTGCGTCAAGGGTTGAGAAACCACTGGCGTTTGGGTCTGGCGCTGTTGTTACTTTCCCGCTTGGTAAAACCACCACAACCCTTCTGGAAATTGCTGTTGCCTGCTTTAGGTTCACACTGCCATGGGGTTGGTTGCGTATCACCAGGCTTGTTTTCCCTTCTGCCCTGATTTTGTTTAGTAAGCCTTGAGGATCTGCGGCAGGAATAGCTTTTACATCAACCGTTACCAGCACAGATTTGATGCCACCAGTGGCCTTTGCCACAGTTCCAGCCAACTTTGGACTCCAAATCACGCCAATGGCTGCAAGCAGAACAGCAGCAGCTGCACCGATATCCACAGGGTTCAAACGCTGCAATTGCCGATTGAGCATCTTTGAATTTCTGCTGCTGGGAGCTTAAGCCTTTTTGGCTGGGCTACCCAGCTCAACTAAGGTCCTTTAAAAAGCGGTCTATGGCCAAAAATCCCTGACCTAGGGCTGCATCAAGCTCCTCAGCGGCAGGTTTTTGCTCAAAGGAAGCCAACGCTAAAAATCCCGCTTCAGATTGTTTAAAAAGCTGCCATTCATGGGGGAAGGCATGCAAAAGCGCGGCCTCAAGCAATGGCTGCACGCAGTAAGCATTTTGCCAAGTGGCTAAAAAACCCTTGCGGCGCAGGCGGGCCACACTGCCAATGCCAATAGCTGCATCTTCAAGGCGGCCGTTTAGTAAGAGCACTGCACCGGAATGGTTAGTACAAATTTCTTCCACTGATGCGTAATCGGGCGGGCCGGGTGCCACCAGAATCAAAGGGCTCTCTTGTTGTTCAGTTTTGTTTGTTGGGTTCCCATTTAGTTGACCCCTTTGCCAATCCAGCAAAGTTGAACAAAAAGCTGCGGCATCAGGAGCGTCCCGTTTTGCCAAGGCGCAGGCACCGGCATCCGGAAATAATAAATTTGCTCCGATCGAAGAATTTGCTAATTGCTGCCAAAGGCGCAGGGCCACAGGCATGATCCTTAGGCCCTCAAAACGTATTTCAGCGCTCCAGCGACCCTTGGGCTTTTTATTAAAGGCAGCTAATACCGCTGTTAGTAATTGGGCCTCAGCTGCACATAGATCACTTGGAAGATTCATGCGCTTCGGGCTGCCTCTAGCTCAGCCATTGTGGCTTCAAGTAATGCTGGCAATGGTTCTAAATCTTTTTGCTCAAGCCAAGGGCCAAAACTGAAACGCAGGCCACTGGCGGCTTCAAGTTCATTGTAGCCAAGGGCCATGAGGCTTTTATTTGCTGTTTCCCTGCCACTACTGCAGGCTGAGCCACTGCTACACGCAACCCCCTTGCGGGCAAGTGATCGCACCACGGATCTGCCTGAGAATGGTTTTCCTGTGGAGTCACTCAACAAAAGGCTGAGGTGATGGGGCAAGCGCAAACTGGGCTCAATGGCGCCACTGATGCGAACACCGGGAAGTTTCAACAACTTGCATTTAACAAAATCGCGCAAATCAGCCAATTTGTTTGCAAGGTTGGGTTGTTGCTGTTGGCGCAGCTCAAGGGCCTTAACAAGTCCGGCAGCCAAAACCACTGATTCGGTGCCCGAGCGCTTGCCACCCTCCTGGCCACCACCGAAAATTTGTGGTTGTAATTGCACAGCTTCGCTTATCAACAGGGCTCCTATGCCGCGGGGCCCCTGGAATTTATGGGCCGAAAGTGAAATTAAGTTTGGGCTATTTTCACCTAAATCAAGGGAAACTTCACCAACCGCTTGCACAGCATCACTATGCAACAAAACACCGTGGTTGCTGCATAGGGAACTCACCTCAGCCATGGGTTGCAGGCTTCCCACATCACTACTACCCCACACCAGGCTAAGCAGCCGAGTGGGGGGTTTTAGTAAATCAGCAAGGGCTTCAAGATCCACAATGCCCTGGCTATTTACTGGAACCAAATCAATCTGCCAGCCCTCTGTTTGTAATTGATAGGCAGCAGCACTAATGGACGCATGCTCAAGGGGGGATAGCAGCAAACGGCCAGGGGGCAAACGGCGGCAGATGCCAAAAAGTGCGAGATTATTTGCCTCGGTGCCACCTGAAGTGAAAATCACCTCACCCCTGGCCATCCCAAGTAGTGATGCCAATTCAAGCCTACTGCGCTCCAACAGATCGGCAGCCTTCAAGCCTTCCGCATGGAGGCTTGAAGGATTACCCCATGCTTCAAGCCCATGGCTAGCCATGGCGGCAAGAACCTCCCCATGGGGTGGGGTGGCAGCGCAGGCATCTAAATAAAGCTGAAAATTAACTGCCACTTATGCGACGCAAAGTACGTTGCTCAACCGATTCGTTGGCTAGGTTAACCAACTGATCTAGGGAAAAATCACTTAGTACAGCCATCGCTTTAGCTCTAGCATTAGCGCTCGGGCAAGCTTCAGGATTAATACATCCCTGGCTACATAGTTTAGAGCAATCGATGCTTTCTGCTGAACTTGAATATGAATCAAATGACGGGGGCAGCGAACCGCTAAACACAAATTCTGCAGGACCAGTCATCTGCAGGCGGTTGCGGGCATCCCAATTGATATGTAAAACACCCCCCGGCAATTCCACATCTGACTCCCTGGCGCATGAACCACGCAGATGGGTTGCAACCAGGGCTGCGCAGGCACCAGTTCCACAGGCGAGGGTGGCGCCAGCACCGCGCTCCCACACGAGCAACCGCAAATAGTGATCAGCTACAACCTCAACGAAATGAACATTTGTACGGGCAGGGAAGGCGGGATGGGCCTCTAGGGCAGGCCCGAACCGCGCCAAATCAATTGCTTCAATTTTGGGCACCTGCACCACTGCATGGGGATTACCCATGCCAACAGCTGCCACAACAAATTGCTCACCTGCCACCTCTAGGCAAGCCTCAGCAAGGGGCAGCCCTTCGCTAATGGTTGTGGGTATTGCCTCGGGATTGAGCAGGGGCTCTCCCATGTCTACGGCAACCTGCTGGCCAGCTATCAGTTGAGGAACGATTAAGCCAGCGGCAGTTTCAACCCGCCAGCTCGAAAAGTCAGGAAGATTATCTAAATCAGCTAGGAATCTGGCAAAACAACGAACACCATTGCCGCACATCTCAGCTTCTGTGCCATCGGCATTGATGATTTGCATGCGCACATCACCACCATTTTGAGGCGGCAGAGCAAGGATCAGGCCATCGGCACCAATGCCAAAACGCCGGTGGCAAAGGAACTGTGCAGTTTCGTTTAGGGGAAAAAGCAGGGGGTTTGAACGAAAATCCATCAGGATGAAATCGTTTCCCAGGCCCTGGTACTTGCGAAACTGCATTGCGGCACAAAAACCTACCTTGATCGTATGGCCTCTGCTTCGCAGCCGGAACTAGATACAAATCTGCCAGGGGTACGCCTGTTGCAGGAATGGATCCGCGTTGGCCTTGTGCTGCAGCTGGAAATGGCAAATGGCTCGCTGCATGAGGGCATTTTGCAGTGGCAGGATCCAGAATTTCTAGCCTTGCAATCAGTGGGAAGTGAGTGGCCAAAACTAATTAAGCGCAACCAGGTAAGCCAAATTTCAAGCATGAGCTTGGCTAAGGAACCAACACAGGTCACAATTCCTAGTTCGCGGCCTTGCCTGCCGCCGACATAAGCGATCGCATGCAGAGCTCAACCAACCGCTACAGCCCCGTTGACTTGGAATTCAAGTGGCAAAAACGCTGGGAACAGCTGGGGCTGCATCGAACCCCTGAACCAAGCCAAAATCGCAGCGAAAATTTTTACGCCCTATCGATGTTTCCATACCCATCGGGAAATCTGCATATGGGGCATGTGCGCAACTACGTAATTACAGACGTGATTGCCAGAGTTCAAAGGTTGAAAGGCAAAAGGGTATTACATCCAATGGGCTGGGATGCATTCGGCCTGCCTGCGGAAAATGCTGCAATTGAAAGGGGTGTTGATCCTGCGCAATGGACCGAACAAAATATTGGCCAGATGCGAGAACAACTAAAGCGTTTAGGTTTATCGATAGATTGGGATCGTGAATTCAGTACTTGTGAGCCAACATATTACCGATGGACCCAGTGGTTATTTCTCCAATTCTTTGATGCAAAACTTGCTTATCAAAAAGAAGCAAATGTAAATTGGGATCCTATTGATAAAACAGTTTTAGCAAACGAACAGGTAAACAATGAAGGGCGCTCCTGGCGATCTGGAGCAATTGTTGAAAAGCGGAAGTTGAAACAGTGGTTTTTCAAGATCACCGATTATGCAGAAAACCTATTGAGTGATTTAACAAGCCTCGAGGGCTGGCCGGAAAGGGTGCGTACGATGCAAGCCAATTGGATAGGTAAAAGCGTTGGTGCCGAAATAGATTTTGATCTTATTGATTCTAATCTAAATACAGATTCCCTGCGATCTAAAATTAAAGTTTTCACAACAAGACCGGACACCTTATATGGCGTAAGTTATCTAGTTCTAGCACCAGAGCATCCACTTGTTGATCAGCTCACCTCAATAGAGCAAAAAAAACAGGTAAGCGAATTTCAAAGCATGGTTGCCGCCACAAGCGAACAAGACAGACTTGCTGAAGATCGCCCTAAAAGTGGAGTGGCCCTTGGTGGCTTGGTACAACATCCAATAACAAAGGAGGCACTTCCTGTTTGGATAGCAGATTATGTTTTACCCGATTACGGAACCGGTGCAGTGATGGGTGTACCCGCCCACGACGAGAGAGACTTTAGTTTTGCAAAAAAATACAACTTATCGATTAAAACTGTTGTTGTACCTGCTAACACAATAGCTGCAGATGATCAGACGGTAACAAACATTAATTCAGAACAAAGCTCTGCCTATACAGAACTTGGTTTGCTTGTTAATTCAGCTGAATTCAATGGCATGGTTGGTGAGGAGGCAAAAAAAGCCATTATTGATAAAGCAGAGCAAGCCGGTTTTGGCAAGGCAAAAGTTACATTTCGATTAAGGGATTGGCTGATCTCACGCCAACGCTATTGGGGTTGTCCGATTCCAATAATTCATTGCGAGAAATGTGGCGCAGTGCCGGTACCCATTGATCAGCTTCCCGTGAAACTTTGCAAACCTGGTGATAATATAGAGGAGGTTAAATGTCCTAAATGCGCTAGATTAGCAAGCAGGGAAACTGACACGATGGATACATTTATGTGTTCTAGTTGGTATTTTCTTCGTTACACAGATGCAACGAATAAGAATTTACCTTTTACCAAAGAAAATGCATCTGCATGGATGCCCGTAGATCAATATGTTGGTGGTGTAGAGCATGCAATCCTCCATCTGCTATATTCAAGATTTTTCACCAAAGTATTATCTAACCGCGGCTTAGTTAACTGCGATGAACCCTTTAAACAACTGCTTACCCAGGGGATGGTGCAGGCAACTACCTATCGAAATCCAAATAGTCAAAAATATATTTCACCAGCAAATATTGGCGATTCGCTAGACCCCACAGATCCTGATACTGGGGAAAAACTTGAAATACTATATGAAAAAATGTCTAAATCAAAATACAATGGCATCGATCCAGGCTTAGTTATAAACAAATATGGCGCTGATACGGCGCGAATGTTTATATTATTCAAGGCCCCAGCTGAAAAAGATCTTGAATGGGATGATGCAGATGTTGAAGGACAGTTTAGATTTCTACAAAGAATCTGGCGTGTATGCCAGAATGCTTTGGAAAAGGGCATTTCCATATCAAATACAACAAAAAATGAAATAAAAAATACTTCAAATGCTGATAAAGATTTACGCAGAGCAATCCATGGCGCAATTCAAGCAATATCAGAGGATCTGAGCGGCGAGGAACTTCAATTCAACACAGCGGTGTCAGAATTGATGAAATTAAATAACGCATTATCTACTAATTTTGATCAAGCAGATCCATCAATTATCCAGGAAGGGTTAGCAATTCTGCTGAAGCTTCTTGCACCTTTTGCTCCACATTTAGCCGATGAACTCTGGCTTCAATTGGGTGGCGAAAGAAGTGTTCATCAACAATGCTGGCCAATTGCCGATTCCAGTGCCCTAGAAAGAGACACCATAACTATTGTGTTGCAAATCAAAGGTAAAGTAAGAGGAAATCTGGAAGTAGCTGCAGATATTGATTCATCAAAATTAGAGGAACTTGCTTTAGCTAGTGAAGAAGCAAAAAAATGGCTGGATGGAAAAAACCCTAGCCGGGTAATAGTTGTTCCGGGTAAATTAGTTAATTTAGTGCCTTAAATTTAGCATAGGCCCGGACATATTCATCCATAGATGAACAGGGCATCCATTCAGCCCCCATTGCATGGGCACCGCTACAACCAAGCTGCTTAGCTTTTTTCTCCGCTAGATCCTTGCTGGGGAACATGGTTGATTCTTTGGGGGCTTGGGCAATGCTCCACCGGCTTGGATCGATGCGGATTGGGCCCATGCCAACCAATCCAGCCCAAGCAACTCCCATGGTGGTTATGCCAGCTGTAACAACACCCATGTTTACTGCCGCAACACTAATCAAACCCATCCCAACGGCCCCAAGTGATACAACACCCATTGGTACCACACCAATGGCAATCACTCCCATGGGCACAACACCAATGGCAATAATTCCCAAGGGGGCAATGCCAGTTGCAAGTAATTTGGGTTGGTGCGAGCAATCAGAAGTTTTCATTAATCTAAGCGCGCGCCTAAAAGAATGCTAACAGCATAACCAATCAACGAGAACGCCATATTAAAATATTATTTACTTTGAATAATTTTCTAAAATATTAAGGCCCTTTTGAATAAATTTAGAGCCCTGCTCTTTAAGCCGTTCTTGATCATCTTTATACACACAAGATTGTGTTTTAAATTGAACTAATTTTGTGTGAGGTTCATACCAAACCTGCTTAATTTTACAGAAGCTCCTACCTGTAATGCCGGGCTTTTGCAAATAAACATCACCTTGATTACAGATATATCCACCATTAGCCTGCTGCACGCATTTGCTCAAATTTTTAAAAAAAGGAGCGCTACCAGAACTCCATTTAACATTATTAGCAAATCCAGCAAAGGAAACGGGATCGGCACTAAAAGGGGCAGCATGAACTGAATTAACGAATAACAGGCCAAGGATTAGATACAGCGTTTTAAAACTGGTTGTCATGGGTATCAAAACAGCTCTCCTACTAGATTAACCCCCTAACCAAAGCCAAGCTTGGGCCACTACGCCCAAAAGGGCTAAAACTCTTTAGAATTCCTTTATCCTTCTCAGCCGGTTACCGATGGCTTGCCCATATCTATTTGTACTAGCGGCAAACTCTGGCGACTTGCCAAGCATCGCAGCAGAAGATTGCCTGGAAGAACTTCACAGCCGGGTTCTATCAACAGGCTTCTGCCTAAGGATTCATAGATGTCCTAACGATTGGAAGAGTGATATTGAAACATTAGTAGAACAAGGGGAGGCAGTTGCTGAGGGTCATAACCCTTTAGCAGGTGAGAAGGGAAGTTTACTTTGCTGTGATGCGATTATTCCCTACTATGAGCCAAGCAAACATTGGCTAGGAATTTATAAACCCACAGCAAATAAATGGGAAATAGTAGATAAATTCCTGTTAAGGGATGCAGATAATGAGCCATGTTGGTTCTACCCCACTGAAAATGGCACATACCTCTCTTGGCATTCGAGGTTAAAGTTAACAACTAAGCCTGGAAAGCTTGCGGAGCCAGAGCTTTTAGAAAAAGTCGATCAGTATGCAAGAGAAAAATTACATGTACTTTGGTCGTTAATGGCAGATGAGGAGGAGATGACATGCGTTGGCATTACCTATAAAAACCTCAGAATCGACTGGGGAATCGTAAGCTGCAAGCCAGAAGCCTTTTCCACATGGAGCTCGTTCAAAGTAAACGATATGGAACCAAAACCACTGGAGGTAATTTCTACAATTAGTACAACAAGAAAAATAACTACATCAGGCCTTGCAAGCCATTAGTTCAACAATCCAGCGAGCCGGAACCCGTTCAACGTCTCCACTGTCTACGTTGATTAAGTGCACAAATGCTGGAGTGCGGTGATGGGGTAAGGGAATAACTTCGCCAACACGGCCAATAAACCATGGCCTTCCTACCCCAGCCACCACAGCCAAATGGCCAGCCTTAACCTCTTTGTAGCGATTCGGATTTGCCCGCCGCAGGGGTTCAACGGCCGGGTCTGTTTCGAAACAAGCCATAGGTTCAAGCCGCTGAAACCGGTACCAGCAAATTTTAGTACATTTATACCCATAGGTCAAGCGTACTAGGGTCGATTGATTCCTCTGGCTGAGCAAGCTGGCATAGCGAGGCTTGCCAGCGCAAAATTGTGATGAGTTGGGGTTCCTAGGCTTGAGATATAATTGCAAAACAAACAAAAATGAGCTTGGTAAGATTGCAGCTAAATTTATAGCTTTTGATAAAATAGATAATATTGAGCAATTGGGTAACGGCAATGTTAATGACACCTTCAAAGTAACCCCTATTGACAAAAATCTCAGTCCATTTGTACTGCAAAGAATAAATGGCAATGTTTTTAAGCAGCCTAAGGATATTATTAAAAACACACTTTCCCTTATTGAGCATCTAAGTAATAAGCTACCTACAGGCAACAGCTTTATAAATGGGCGAGCTTGGCAGGTACCGCTATTACTACAAACACTAGAAGGCAACTCTTTCTGGCACGAAAACAATGAAGACATATGGAGAGCCTCATCTTTTATAACGTCTTCATATTCGATTGACAAAATTGAAAATCAAAGCCAGGCATTGGAAGCCGGTTCGGGATTAGCCATTTTCCATAAACTTGTTTACGATCTACCCATAGACGCCTTAATGCCAACAATCGACTCATTTCATGTTACCCCAGTTTATTACAATAATTATATCCACATACGTTCTATTAGGAACAATGAATTATGCAATAGCGCAGAATGGTGCATTAACTTTATCGAGGCTCGATCTTCCATAATTTCCATTCTTCAGAATGCTATCGATTCCGGAGAACTTTCTGCACGAGCGATTCATGGAGATCCTAAAATTAATAATCTTTTGTTTGATGAGCGATCAAATAAAGCAGTATCCTTAATCGATCTTGATACAATAATGGCTGGTCTTCTGCATTATGATATTTCAGATTGCCTGCGCTCATGCTGTAATCCAGCCGGAGAAGAGGAGGAGGATTTAAGTAAAGTATATTTTGACATAAACACTTTTAGTACATTTCTACGGGGATATCTGGAAATTGGCCGACATTTTCTCAGTAGTAATGATATTAAATACTTATACGATTCAATTCGCCTAATGCCTCTTGAACTTGGCATTCGATTTTTTACCGACCATCTTGATGGTAATCAATATTTCAAGGTATCTAGTAAAAACCAAAATCTTTCAAGGGCAATGGTTCAATTCAAGCTTACAGAGAGCATTGAACAGCAAGAGTTAGCAATACGTAATTGTATTGAGGAAATGAGATGAATAACCATTCCGCCCTCCTGCTTCCGCACCACAGGCCAGAGGAATTGATTGGCCTACGCCTTGCAGCAGCAGCAGTTAGAAAAAATCAGTTTTTATATCTGCGTTATCGGATTGAGGGGCCGCTTGAAGAACTTCTGATCCCTGAATACAAACCACTTGGAATCAGGAAGAACAATCTATGGCAAAACACATGCTTTGAAGCTTTTTGGGCAGAAGCAAATTCAACAACATATTGGGAGCTTAATTATTCCGTTAATTCCGATTGGAATATCTATAAATTTAGTAACTACCGCTCCAATCAAGTGGAGGAACAATATATTCCAAATTTTAAACCAATTCACCACCAATCAATAAATAGTCTTTCAATTGGCTTAACAATCGAGCTGCCAGCTTGCATAGCTGCAGATACAAACCTAGAATTTACTTTCACGGCTGTGCTTGAGCAAAAAAATGGTAATTTAAGCTATTGGGCCCTAACTCACAATGGAGTTGATCCAGATTTTCACCGTAGAGATAGTTTTCTTCTAGAACTTTCAAACTAATGAAAATGTCTATAAAAAAAAGGAGAGACCTGGTTTTCCTCATCCTTGCTGGTTTGTTTCTTGGCACGATGGGGATGTTGAATATTCTTGGACTTAGCCGCTTTCTAACGCTTGGAACAATTGGTAATTGGCCAATCGTTGTTGCCGTTGGTGCCTTGCCCTATCCACTCACATTCCTTTGCACTGATCTGATTAGTGAATTGTGGGGAGAGGATAAGGCGGGCCAACTAGTTTGGGTTGGTTTATTACTTAATGGCTGGATTATGTTGATAATCTGGTTGGGGGGAATCCTTCCTGGAAATGATTCACCTTTATATTTTGAAATGCAACGTCTTGCCTTTGGTGCAGTTGGTGCATCGATGGTTGCCTATATGGCTGCGCAGTTCACAGATGTGCGTTTATTTCATTTTTGGAAAAGATTCAGCAATGGCAAAGCCCTTTGGCTTCGTAATAATGGCTCAACGCTTGTAAGTCAGTTGGTGGATACAACAGCAGTGGTTTTAATCAGCCATTATGCAGCCCATGTTCTGCCTATCCAAGCAGAAAAAGCCATTTTTCCCCAATTGGCAAGCTTTGTGGCAAGTGGCTATCTTTTCAAGTTAATAGCAGCCCTATTAGATACGTTGCCGTTTTATCTCCTGGTGGCGTGGTTGCGTAAATGGCTGGAGGTTCCGGAGGAAGGCCAAGAAATTAATGATGAATTAGTGGCTTCTTCTTGAATATCAAGACTCTTCATTTGACAACAATAAATCCCTTGCTGCATTAATCCTTTGCATTACTACTATTTCACCACCTTGATCAGGATGGTGCTCTGCAGCGGCCCTCTTATATGCACTTTTTACCTGTGCCTCCCTCAAGCGGCCAGCAAGGGGTAGCTGCAGTATTCCCCTTGCTTTTATGGCGTCCACATCTGGCGCCTTGCCGAGGGGGGAGCGATCTGCTGCCGATAACCCAGTTCCCTTGCGCTTATGGCCTTTTTGCTTAGCGGATTTGGCCCCACCACCAAAGCCTTTTTTGCTACTGGGCTTAGCTTCTTCCTCCTGCTCCGGAGCAGCCGGAGCTCTTAGGGAGAGTAACGGGAACATAATTTGCTTTTGGTTCACCAAATTCTCCCACTGGATCAAGCCATCCCCAAACCGTTAGGTAGCGATTTCCTCGCTCCAACACATTGAGTTGAGTTAGGGAGGCATCCCTTAACTGCTTTTTTACTTCAGCAACAGTGAATGCAGCCCTTAAGGAGGCTGCATAATCGGCCTTTAAAACCGCAGCTAGATTTAAGGCTTCCGTATCCATGAGAAGATCAAATTCATTTTTATTCTTTGGCCTTCGCAAATCGTTTACCACCACACAAGCACCATTGAATGCCAATTTCTTAACGGCGCTCCAAAGAACAGATGGTTCATGAAGATGATGCAATAAACTATTACTTATAATTGAAATTTGCTGCCTTGAAACTATACCTTTTAGCAAACCAAACCCGTTGATGCTGCTAAGATTTAAGCATTTATATTTTATTCTAAGTGAAAGTTCTTTGTTGTTAATAAGATCCCTCCTATATTCTGCAACCTCAAGCATTCTTGGGGCGCCATCGATGCCAAGAACATGGGCATCGCTCCAGCGCTTTGCTGCAAGTTCAGTAATGTTGCCTGGTCCGCAACCCAGATCAATTATTTGCTCGCCCAAACCATTGGGAAATTGTGCTGAAATAAATTCAATTAATTCATTATCTGATCCACTGAAATTTGCAGCTGCATAGGCATCAACCTGAGCTGCCCCATTCATTAATTCCGGTTCAGGCTCTCGCTTCTCAAACTCTTCCATCGGAATTTTCCTTAAAGTGGGCTCGCAGCCCCGCTCTCAGCGATGATGTCATAACCGTTTTGATTCTATGGCCGGCATTAGAGATCAAGCCTTCATGGCCACCTGTGGTCGGTTGGCAACCCTGCTAAATCTGAGTGCTTCAACCGCAAGGCAGAGGGTTGACTACCAAGCCTCACAGAAAGGCATCAAGGATGCTGCAGGCAGGCTTGAAATCGCTGAGCAAATGCTAGAAGCCGCAAAAGCAAACAGCGTTCAACAGGGGCGCCTGCTCGACGCGCAACTTAATGCCCTTGAAAGTGAGGCAAACTTCCTTGATGAGGATTAAATAAAATGGGCCGAGAACAATTTTCAGATATATTAAATTTGTTGAGGCTACCCAAGCCAAGAGCTGTTGACATCATCCCTCTATTTGCGCAATTAGAGCATGATTATCCCTGTAATGTTGAAAACCAAATTGATGATCTAACAGGGGTTTGGGAATTGCGTTGGAGCAGTAGCAATGCCCCATACCTGCAAGTGCAACCGTGGCTTGACAACCTGCAAATATTGTTGCCTGCGGATAATCGCGCTGTTAATTTGCTAAAGTTACCAGCGCCCTTAGGGGGAATTGCTGTTGTAGCTGAACTTCAGATACAACCACCAAAACGGGTTGGTGTAACATTCATAAGGGGCGGCTGGATTGGGCCAAAGTTTGGACTGTTTAAGCCTAAACTACTCACAAACATCAAGCAGGAATTTCCAGCTTGGCTAGATGTTACAGTTTTAACTAATGAATTAAGGCTCAGCCGTGGCAGTAATGGAACCCTTTTTGCTTTAATTAAAAGGCATGATCTCAACACCTCTGAACTTACATCCTCATTATCCCTATGAACATTGATGAAAACCTATGGCAAGATCAATGGTATCCAGTTGCCTATCTAAGAGATCTTTACAAAGCTAAACCCTGTCGATTTGTATTACTTGGTGAACCTTTGGTTATTTGGTTCGATAAACATTACAAGGGTTGGCGAGCTTTTATTGACAAATGTCCCCACCGTTTAGCTTCCCTATCAGAGGGGAGATTAAATGCTAATGGTGAGTTGGAGTGTCCCTACCATGGCTGGTCTTTTAATGGAATGGGAATTTGCACAAAAGTTCCCCAAATATCTGGAGAAATTACAATCAGCAGCAGAGCTAATTGCAAGGCCTATGCCACTGCAGAAGCCCAAGGCATGTTGTTTGTTTTTAGTGGTGATTCATCCATAGCTTCAACTAAGCAATTACCAGTGGTAAACATACTTGATCAAGCGGGTTGGTTTTTACAAGATACGTTTAGGGATCTTCCTTACGACAGCCAAACCCTGCTTGAAAACGTTTTGGATGTTAGCCATGTGCCCTTTACCCACCACGCCACCGTAGGCAAGCGTAGTAACGCTGGGCCCGTGGAATTAGAAGTTCTCACGGAGGGCCCAGAGGGGTTCACTGGCATCTGGAATGAGGGGCCTCGCCAGGGGCGGCTTGGCACTCAACACACCACATTTATGGCTCCTGCGTTGATGTGGCACGACCTTACCGCCAAGGGTTTTGCCCGCATTCTCACCGTGGTTTATGCCACTCCTACCCTGCCGGGCAAATGCCGTTTGTTTGCCAGATTTCCTTTCCAGTTTGAAAAACCAATCACGGCAAAAGTGTTAGCATTACGGCCAATATGGCTGCAACATATAGGCAATAATTTAGTTTTAGAAGATGATCAAATTTTCCTGCACCATCAAGAGCGAAATCTCGAGGCATCGGGCGGATCCGGTTTATTATTGAAATCTTGTTTCTTACCCACAAGCGCTGATAAATACATTATCGCTTTTCACAACTGGATTAGCAAATATGGTGGTTATCCATTTCCAGGTAAATCTCTTCCTCCCTTAATTAAAAGGCATGAATTGCTTGATCGCTTGAATTCACACACACGTTCATGCGCTAGTTGCAGCGCCGCCTTAAGGCGTTTTGAGTTAGTTCAGAAAATAGTCCCATGGCTAATCTTATTGCTGTTGATTACTACTATTTACAGCACTGGTTTTTATCCTAGGTTGTTTTTAATATTTGCCATGCTTATAACGCTTGCAATTAAGCAACTAACAAATGGCTGGCTTGTTCAATTGCGCCACGGAGATGGCATGCCTCCTAGGAATCAGGGCAATTGATACCGTTGGTTTGCTGGCAGCGCCTCGCAAAATGTTGGATCGCAGCTAAATAAGATTAATTGCAAGCCTTGATTAGCGCCTTTTTGCAACAGTGCAGAAACCCAGGGCCAACGACCTGGGTCTACATTACTGAATGCATCATCAAACACTAGTGGTAAACAACCGCTGTAGGCGTTCGCAAGCACCTCTGCCATTGCTAGGCGCAGGCTGGCAGCAAGTATTTCCTTGGTTCCCCCACTGAGCGCTGAAAATTCCCAGGCAACTGCAGAATCACCCCGTTGCCACTGCAAATTAATAAAGCCCTTATTGCTTTGGTATTCGAGGCTGCTTTGCATAGGCCCTGGGAAACAGCAGCTGAGATAGCTATCCAATTTTTTGGTAACTGGTTCGGTGTATTGAAGAGCCATGGCGGTTTGTTCCTCTTGTAATAACTGCCTCAACAAATCCAACATCAGCGCATCCTGCTCCAACCTTTCCCGCTCGGAAATGCGGGCCTCGAGGGCAGCTTCCAACTGCTCCCGCTGGGCATAGCGATCATTGATACCATCTGCTCTCAGCAAGGCGCCTGCCGCTGCTACTTTCTGCAATGCCACCTCCCTTTGCTGATGGGCATGGCTGCTGTTAAAACCTTTGTATCCAGGAAAATCAGAACTCAGTTGTTTTTTCAATACTTCTTGCCTCTTTTCCAACTCAGATATGTTTAAATTTAGTTTGCTAAGTTGGCCATCTACTTCATCAACGCTACCAAAACGCTTAAGTAATTCTTTTAGCAAGGTATCGGTTTTTACAAGTTCTTCCTGCTGAATATTTATCAATTGATTGCAATTCGCAAGCTGCTCACGCTGATTGGTTAACTTATTATCTAATTGATTAAAAGCCTGTCTTCTCTCCCTGCCAATTGGTACCAAATCATCTAATTGCTTGCGTAAATCATCAATAGATGCAATGGGTAACTGATCATTTATATATTTTTCTAGCGCCCCTCGCAAATCCTCAACAGATTCAGAAGCTTTTTCGGCTTGCAAACGTTGTTGTTCTGCCAAAAGCTCGCTACGGTGTCTTTCTAGATGGACTGCTTGCTCGATATTTTCCACCCTCAAACGCCGTAGATCAGCATTTAGAGAGCTTTCAAGAAATTCATGCTTGGCCATAGCCTGAGCCACCTTGCCTCCGTCCCCTGGAATTATTCGCAATTCCAGGCCAGCCGTTTGCAATATACTTGTGGCATTTAGGCAGGTTGATGAACCGATATTTAGGGGCTCACCATTTACGTATACAGCTGATTCAGCCATTAACAATTCAACTTTAGTGGCAAGGCTTTGCATCGTTATTTCCGCCAGCTTAAGCTGTTGTTGCTTATCCCTTAATTGCTCCACAATGCCTAAATTGATATCAGGTAAATCAAGCAATAACTGCCGTAATTCTTTGTCACGCTGTATATTTGCTTCCAAACTCAGCAGTTTTTCTTCGATTGTTGCCTTCCGAATTGCCTGCTGCAGTTGCTCAGCTTCCTTTACGGTTGAATCAAGTATATTATTTGCCCCATTGCGCTCCTGTTCAACGATTGGTATTTGCTTGCACAACTGATCCCTTGAAAGAATCAATGGTTCTAATTTATTCTTCAAGCTATTGGATTCTAATTGCAATGAACTTAGTTGCTCTTTCAGATCATTTAGTGGCTTTAATTGGTTTATTAGCTGAGCCTTTTGCAATTCCAAAGGCTCTAATTGCAGTAATAGTGGTATTAATTGATCAAGCTCTGCCAAGCTTGCGCTTGCAGCAAACTGATTATCCCGTGCCTCCTGCTGTTCCTGCAGAAGTTTATTTATTGCACTTAAATGTTCTTTGGCCTGCTGCTCTTCCCGCTGGGCCATGGCTAGGTGTGAACCTGCTTTGCCGATGCGACCTTTATCGGTAAAGGAGTTGCTCCAGCGCTGCTGCACAAGTTCAACAACCCGTTGATCCAATTGAGATTGGATTCCTAATTGACCAGAATCCTGTAGCTGCTCCAACAGTTTTTTTTGGTCTAGGGCCCCAACACCTAAGTCCAATGGATTTAAGCCCGCCGTTCCCTGCCATACCCATAGATGTCCCCACCTTTCTCGCAATTGTTCGCCCACCCGGGCCCGTTGCACGGCAGCAGCTCCCACCAATTCAGCAAGTTCATCCTCCGCTTTGTCCCCTTGCCAGGTGTTGCCGGCAGAACTGATCAAACTGGTGCTTCCCCTTGGGCCAGCAAAGCGTTTGCGCAATGTGTATTGCAACAAACCTGCCTTGAATGTCAGCGTTATCTCTGGGTCGCCAGCGGTTGGTTTGGCTCGCATCTCCTCGAGCAATGCACCTGAACAACGGGATGGCAGAAAAAGGGCTCGATGCAATCCCTCCACCAGGGTGCTTTTTCCAGATTCATTGGCCCCGATCACCACATTGAGGCCTGGGCAAAATTCAATTAAGGTCTGTTTGTGCAGGCGGTAGTTGCAGAGTTCAAAATCAATTAGTTGCATAATTCTGCTCCATGCAGGCCCAATGCAATTCCCTTAGGGCAAGCAGGGCAAGTTTTGCTTTGTGCTGATCATCGCTACCACTGAGAACCTGCAGGCGTTGGGCAACCCTTGCAATTAATGGATCACTGCTTCTAGCTGTGAGTTGCTGCAATTCAGAGCCGTTAGGGGTGAGCTTAGTGTGATCTTTTAACTTTAAACGCAGCAACCTTGCCTCTAATTGCTGCAGCCGATTTTGTAATTTCACACCTGCATCCAGGCTTAAATTTCCATCTAATTCCAATAAAAGTAAGTCTATGCCACTTCGGCTTCCAATCAATTGCTGCAGATTCTTATCCAGTAGGTCTAGATCTGCATCGCTGCCAAAACGATGTTTGTATTGATGCCATGCCCCTAAACCCGTTGTTTCCAGATTCACCTGGGGTAGCTCACACCGCTCAGCTTGCACCACAAGGGCCTGGGAACTTTTGTAGTTATCACCCTTAGGGAAGCGATCGGGTTCAGGGCAACCCGAATACCAGGCTTTTGCAGCCACTTTTTTCAAGCCATGCCAATCACCAAGGGCGATGTAATCAATTGATTCAATCGGCAAGGCGGCCAGATTTAGGCGGTTGGTTGCCGCTAGTGGATTTTCATCATCGCTATCAATTAATTCATCGGCGCCAAAACCATGAACCGAACCATGGGCCACCACCACACGGGGCCGCTGATCAAGTTGGTCAAATTTGTAATTTTTTAGCCAGCTAAGCGGATCTTCCGTATCGGCCTGGCGATTCAAGGGGCAGGGCAAGATCAAGGCGCCAGGGAGATGCAGAGGTTTGCGTTCCAATAAAGGTTGAAGATTTGGTGCTAGGTCGTCTTTGTAGTTTTTAAACCAAGCCTCGTGCCAAAAGCTGCCAGCACCGCCATGGTCGTGGTTACCAGGGATTGCAAGCACAGGCACACCAATCGCGCCGATTGCACTGCAGGCCTGGGCCACATCGGCACGGGTGGGTTCAATCGAATCAAATAAATCCCCTGCTACCACTACAAATTCAAGCTTTTCCCGTTGCACCACCTCAGCTAGCCGCTCGATAACGTCAAAGCGCAACTGTTTGAGGCGAGCTTGTTTTTCTTGGTCCTTAACTCTGCCGTAGGGCTTCCCCAACTGCCAATCAGCTGTGTGCAGAAAGCGAACCACTGGCAAAACCAATCCCTACCTTTTTAGGGTGGACGTCAAGCCAACCTGTAGGGTGTTACGGAATCCCGGGGAAGGTGGTTCAACAACCCCTATCCCCTGAATGACCTGCCTCAAGCTTTCGATCTGAATGACTCTCTACGTTGGCAACCTCTCCTTTGATGCGGAGCAGGAGGATCTGCGCCATCTTTTTACCGAATATGGCGAAGTGAAGTCTTGCAGCCTCCCGCTCGACCGCGAAACTGGCCGCAAACGCGGTTTTGCTTTTGTGGAACTCGTTAACGAGGCCGATGAGCAAAAAGCCATCGACGACCTCCAAGACGTTGAATGGATGGGTCGCATGATCCGTGTAAACAAAGCTGAACCCCGCACTGGCGGCGGCGGCGGTGGTGGCGGTCGCCCAGGTGGCGGCGGCGGCTACGGCGGCGGCGGCGGTCGCCCAGGTGGTGGCGGCGGCGGCTACGGCGGTGGTGGCGGCGGTCGCTCTGGTGGCGGCGGTGGCGGCTACGGCGGTGGCGGTGGCGGCGGTGGCAATCGCTATTAATCGATAGGAATAACTGATTCCTGTTTAGGCAAATATGCCCTGAAAGCCACCCCATAAAGGGTGGCTTTTTTGTGCGTTCACTAATTTTTGCTCAGGTTTTTTGGTATCAGTTGCTACACAAGCTGCTGATAAGTTGGAAATAAGTGCCTGCCATAGCAGTTGAGGGGACGCTTAGGGCTTTAATTGGAAAAAGCGATTCACCGGATCCCATGCCCTCGCCCCAGCGTCTAAGTGCTATTGAGCAAATCCAGCTGCGCGGTTCCTATCCAGCTGAAACAGCCAAGCCCCTAGATGAACTTTGGGCTAAGAACGTTTTCACATTGGAGAAGATGAAGAAGGCACTCCCTAAAGAGGAGTTCAAAATGGTGCAGCGCACCATTCGGGAAGGGGGCAAGCTCGATCCATCTGTTGCCAATGCCGTAGCCCAGGCAATGAAGGAATGGGCTACCAGCCACGGGGCCCTCTACTACGCCCATGTGTTCTATCCGCTCACCAATTCCACAGCTGAAAAACACGACGGCTTTATTGCTCCCCAGAGCGACGGAACCGTAATTTCAGAATTCACCGGGAAATTACTTGTTCAGGGTGAACCCGATGGTTCATCTTTCCCCAATGGCGGCTTGCGCTCAACCTTTGAAGCTCGCGGTTACACCGCATGGGACATCACAAGCCCTGCCTATTTGATGGAAACCCCCAACGGGGTAACCCTTTGTGTTCCAACGGTATTTGTTTCCTGGACAGGGGAAGCGCTAGATAAAAAAACACCGCTATTGCGATCCAATGCGGCAATGAACCGCCAGGCCAAGCGGCTTCTAACGCTCCTGGGAAACACAGATGTGGCTCCTGTTAATTCCAGCTGTGGCGCTGAACAGGAATACTTTTTAATCGATCAAGCATTTCTAAACCTGCGTCCCGACCTACTACTGGTGGGCCGCTCCCTATTTGGTGCCGCCTCAGCAAAGGGTCAGCAATTTGATGATCATTACTTCGGAGCAATTCCTGAACGGGTTCAGGTGTTTATGCAAGACGTTGAACAGCAGCTCTACCGCTTAGGAGTGCCCTGTAAAACGCGACACAATGAAGTTGCCCCAGGACAATTTGAAATTGCCCCTGTTTATGAGGCGGCAAACGTGGCAACGGATCACCAACAGCTGATCATGACCCTGCTGCGCAGCACCGCCAAAAAACACGGTTTAGCCTGCCTGCTCCATGAAAAACCATTTGCTGGCATCAATGGTTCAGGGAAACATGTGAATTGGTCTGTGGGTAATTCAACCCAGGGCAACCTGCTGGATCCCGGCAATACCCCCCACGAGAATATGCAATTTTTGCTGTTCTGCGGCGCCGTAATCAGGGGTGTCCATCGCTTTGGCCCCCTGATGCGCTCCGTAGTAGCAACAGCGGGCAATGACCATCGCCTCGGCGCAAATGAGGCTCCGCCAGCAATCATTTCGATATATTTAGGCAGCCAATTAGAAGATGTATTTAATCAAATCCTTCAGGGGGAGCCAAAATCATCATCTTTAGCTGGAGTTATGCAGTTGGGTGTTGATACCCTTCCCGAATTCCCTAAGGATCCAGGCGATCGCAATCGCACCTCGCCTTTTGCTTTTACTGGCAATCGCTTTGAATTCCGCGCCGTTGGTTCTGGCCAATCGGTTGCTGGCCCCCTAGTGGCGATGAACACAATCCTTGCCGATTCATTGCAATGGCTTTGCGATGAGTTAGAGCGCTGCATCCAAGGTGGGGCATCCTTACAAGATGCCGCTTTCCAAGTGCTTAAACAGGTAATGCAACAGCATGGGTCTGTGGTATTTGGTGGTGATGGTTATTCAGAGGAATGGCATCACAAAGCTGTTGCTGAACGGGGACTAGAGAATCTGCCCACCTGCGCTGATGCATTGCTAGTGCTTGAAAGGCCTGAAATAGCAAACCTTTTTGAAGGCCAAGGTGTGCTAACTCGGGTTGAACTACAAAGCCGTTATGAGGTTTATGCAGAGCAATACATTCTTGCCATTGAAGTAGAAGCAAAGCTGGCATTGAGGATGGCCCGCACTCAAATTCAACCGGCAGTGCAAGGCAGCCTTGGCGATATGAGTGGCTCCTTAATGGAGCAGAAAAGTTTGGGCTTACCAGTTGATACAAGTTTAGTGGAAAGGATTTCAGCACTCAACAGGGAGATGCAAGAGCAATCAGCTTTGCTAGAACAGGCCTTAAATAGCCCTCCCCATGGCAGTGCCGCCCACATGAAGCACTGCGCAGAGGTGCTGTTGCCCATAATGCTCAAACTGCGCCAAGCCGCCGATGCTTTGGAGGTGTTGATAGATGATGACCGCTGGCCTCTTCCCACTTACCAAGAAATGCTATTTATACGATAACAATTAAGCTAAAACTTTTTTAATTATGGGTTGGCTGGTGTGTGCTGCTTTTGGAGACGGTTAATCAACTCTTGCGGGAGGGGTTGACTCTCCTCCGCAGGAATAATTACCTCTAAGTAAGCAGCACCACTGTGGTTGCTAATACAAGTAAAGGCATTTTCCAATTCAGCCACAGTGCTAGCTTTACCACACCACCAATTCTTACAGCCCATAACATTAGGTAATTCTGAATAATTCCAATCGGCAAGAATATTATAATCATGGCTACGGTTGCTCAACATATTTTCAACACCATAAACCCCATTGTTTAAGATAATTATAACTGGATTGATATCATGTCTTCCCATAACACCAATTTCCTGGGCGGTTAATTGATGGGCTCCATCACCACTTAATAAAACAACCCTGCGATCAGTTTCAGCAAGGGCAACACCCAATGCGGCAGGCGTAGCCCATCCGATTGAGCTCCATAAGGTTTGATTTTCCATATCCACACCATCTGGCAACTTCATTGGGCCAATTTTCAGCATGCAGGTGCCAGCTTCCAACACAAGAACATCACCAGCCCGCAAAAAGCGTTGCAATAGCGGATAAAAGTATGCAGAGCCCATCGCCTCAATGCCCTCTGCATTAATTTTCATGGGAGCCAAGGGTTGAATCAACCGCTTACCATGCCATGGATAGGCGGTATCTTTATCCTTGTGCCATTCAATCAAGCCCTCGAGCATGTCTTGAAGGGCAACACTTGTAAAAACCGCTGTTAATGATTGAACCCAATCAATTCGCAAGTTAATAATTTTAGAGGGGTCAACATCATCCGTCCAGATTCCAGTATTAAGATCTTCTGTAATCAACCCGCCAATATCTAACACTAAATCAGCATTTTTAATGAGCTGTTGTAGTTCATTGGGCTGGGACATCTCACCGCTATATACACCTAGAAAAGCAGGATGGGATTCAGTTAATACGCCGCGATCCATGGGCGCTGTGGCATATGTGAGCCCAGTTTGCTCTAGGAATTTTTCAAATAAATCCCTCAATCCAAAACGCACTAATGTGCGCGTTGCAATAACCACTGGATTTTGAGCGCGATTAATTCTTTGTGTTACTAGAGCAAGTGCACCGCGCAATTCAGTTGGATCACTTTGGCGTTGACGGATAGAACCAATCGGACTACCCCTAAAGGGGGTGCCCTGAATTGGCATCTCTGCCAAATCCATTGGCAGTAGCAAATAGGCAGGTTTACTTTCCTCCAAGGCTTTATCAATTAGTCGCTCTAATTCGATAACAACATTTTCAGGACTTAAACGGGCGCTTACACAACAAGCGGCCGCAGAAATTGGTTCAAAATTTCCAAACACCCCGTCACCAAGGCTGTGGTGTGCAACTAATCCTTGCTTAACAATTCTGAGGCTTGGGGCCCCCACCAAATGGAACACGGGCAGCTTTTCAGCCATTGATCCCATCACCCCATTTATTGCACTGAGTTCACCAACCCCATAGGTGGTAGCCAAAATCGCAGCACCCCGGCGCCTGGCATAGCCATCGGCTGCGTAGGCGGCGTTTAATTCATTGGCAGATGCCACCCAGGTGAGTTGCGAATTCTCTTCAACAGCATCATTGATTGGGAAAGAATAATCTCCCGGCACACCAAAAACCCTGTCGATTCCAAGATCGGCCAAACGTTGAAGTGTGTATGCAACTACCGATAGAGAATTGCTGCGATTATTTGAAACCACAAAGATCAAACTGATTGTAAATTAACTATATATATCAAAAAACAACTTTGGCGGAGCATTTATACTCAGCAAAGCTGCGTGAACAAATGAGAAGTTTCGTGGTTTGTAGCTGAAGAAGTTATGAAGACGACAGAAGACATGGCTTTAAAGCTTGATAATCAAATGCGTAATCCCCTAAAAAATTGGCACCGTTGTCACAAGCCCAGCGCCTATATCGGTTAACAGACCTCAGTGGAGGCGCTCACCCTGAATTAGACGATCTTTACGATTCCTTTGAAACAGCCTGGCAAGATGCCCAGGTTTGGTGGCTTAGCACAGCTAAAAATCCCAAGGAAGCAATGGCCATCGGGGTAGAAGTAAGCACACCCTCAGGCCATTGGCGAACCTTGAATTATCAATGCCAGCCCCCTAACTAGGCAAAACAACCAATTTTTTGCTCTAGGCGATTAACAACCTCTGGCCAGCTCAAATGGATGGGCTTAGCTGGGGCTTGCCCGCGCAACTCAGAATGAAAATGTACAAGGATTTGATGGTGTAACTTCGCCACCTCATCGCGGCGAATTCCTTTTGGCAACTCACAAACCATCAATGGATGCCCATGGCGATCTGTAAGGGTGATGTGTTGAGCAACAGCAACAGGCATGGGACAGATCGCAACCAACTGATCCGTCCTAAGCGCACTATGGCCAAAAACGAAAAACCCTTACTTTGATTTCCATTTCCACACCAAACCGCTTCGATACAGCCTTTTGAAACTGGGCTGAGCTATCCAAAAAAATCACAAATCAGTAAAGCCGGCTCAAAACAAAATCAGGCAGGGCCAGCAGTGCTGCTTTTGATTGGGAGGGCGCAAGAAAATCAAGGCAGCTGGCAGCCTCCCGGGCGAAGCGTTCGGCCAGCAGGCGAGAACGGGCGATGCCTTGGCTTTGATCAACAAGGGCTAAAGCCTGTTTTAAATCATCTGGTTGATTAAATTCCCGCTCAATGATTCCAGCCAGAGCTGGAAATTCCTCCATCGCATAAATAACCGGAGCAGTTAGGGTTCCAGAGGCCAGATCAGATGCAGATGGTTTACCTAGTTGAACATCGTCTGAGGTGAAATCAAGAATGTCGTCTACAACTTGGAAGGCGAGTCCCAGAAGCCTTCCAAATTCATATAAAAGAGCTAACTTGTCATCACTTAGATCAGATAGAACGCCGGCCGCTTTTGCACTATTTGCCATTAGTGAAGCCGTTTTTCTATAACTTTTCTCCAGGTAGGTTTCGAGGCTTTGGCCGGTGTCGTAGCGGTAGAGCCCCTGCCTTATCTCACCTTCTGCAAGGTCCATAATCACCCTAGAAAGCAACTTAACAACTTCTAGATTCTCTAAATTGGCTAAGTGCCAACTGGATTGAGCAAATAAAAAATCTCCTGCCAACACCGCAACTCGGTGGCTGAATCTGCTGTGAACTGTGGCAACTCCCCTACGGGTATCGGCCTCATCAACCACATCATCGTGAACCAAAGATGCGGTGTGGATCATCTCGGTTATTTCAGCCAAACGCCGCTGCTTTGGTCCCAAACCACCATCGATTGCCCTGGCAAGTAGCAGCACGATCCCAGGCCTGAGCCTCTTGCCCCCGGCACTAAAAAGGTGCTCAGCTGCCGCTTGCAGGATCGGATGCCCCGCACCGATCAACTCCCTTAGATCGCTAAGCAGATCCTCAAGATCAGACTCAACGGGCTGGAGCAGTTCTGCAACCGTGGTCATGGATTCGCCCGCTTGGCCAGATCTTAGAGGGCTCAACCGGGTTGCTGAAGACTCACATGCTCCACTTTGGGGCTAAAACCAAGCCAGCGCTCCACACCCACGGCAAATGCTTTGGGATCACCGGTAACCAATAGGCGGCAACCACTGAAAGCAGATGCTTGCTTGGAATTCAGTGTTGGCGCCGCCAGCAGTTCGCTCAGCACATCTACCGCCGCCAGGGCTGGATCAACTAGTTCGATGTGGGTTGGGATTAATTCCCTTAACAAGGCCTTTAGTAGGGGGTAATGGGTGCAGCCCAGCACAATTGCTTCCACATCAGCGGCCAATAAAGGTTGTAGGTAGCTTTTGGCAGCAGCCCGCAGTTGAGGGCTGCCAAGGTCATTGAGCTCAACGGCAGGCACAAAAAATGGACAGCCCACCTCTAAAACCTTGATGTTTCCATTCGCTGCCCTCAAGGCTTTTCCGTAGGCACCGCTTTTCGCCGTGGCAGGCGTTGCTAGCACACCAATCCGCCGGCCCCGCAAGCGCTTAGCCACTGAATCGATCAAGCCCACCACAGGGGCCCCTGCATGTTCCTGGGCCACATCCAGGGCCAGAGCATTGGTTGTGTTGCAAGCCATCAATAAGGCTTGGCAGCTTTGCATTTTTAGGTAGCTGGCAACCTCTGCGGCAATGCTGCGAATTTCAGCTTCACTGCGGCCTCCGTAGGGCACCCGCGCGGTGTCTGCCACATATATGCAGGGCTGCCCAGGGCGCAAATGCAGCAATCGGCCCAACACGGTTAGGCCCCCCAAGCCACTGTCAAACATGCCCACAAGGGCATCGTTGGGTAGGGCTGAAAAACTAGTTTTGGAGCCGAGGGTCAACCAACAAGCCTCAGGTAATCAAGAATGCCAGCGGCGATGGCCAGGGAGATCTGGCGGCGATGGGCTGGATCCATTAGGTCGGCAGCATCATCGGCGCCCGTGAGGAAACCAACCTCCACCAGGGTGGAGGGCATTCGAGTGGCCCTTATTACGTAAAAACGCCCTTCTTTTACGCCTCGATCCGTACGTCGAATCGTTTGCATCAAAGCTGAATGGATAGAGCTGGCCAAATTTTTACCCTGGAGGCTCTGGTAATAAAAGGTTTCCAAACCATTCACATCGGGTCTCGCCATGCTGAGGGCGTTGGCATGGATGCTTACAAAGGCATCGGCTCCACTGTTATTTGCCAATTGAGCTCTCGGCGGGAGATCCACATCGATATCGCCATTGCGGGTAAGCAAAACATCAACCCCCCTACTGCGCAGTAATTCAGCCACCTGTTGGGATATTTCCAACACCACATCCTTTTCTTGGGTTCCACCAATGCCCACCGCGCCAGGGTCGGGGCCGCCGTGGCCCGGATCGATAACAATGCGAAAGCGTCCCCTAGTTACCTGAGCTAGGTCAGTTGGCCTGAGGGGGCGAATTGGTTGCCGCGGTGCCACCTGGGTTTCAGCGGGTGCCTGCACTGGATCGATGCGTTCTACATTTCCTTCCCCTAAAGCAACATATCCAGCTTGTTGGTTAGGAAGTTGCAGCCTCCAGCTGTCTTTATCGGTGCCAATTAATTTCAATTGGCTTGGATCTATTTGCACCCCAGGCATAAATTCGATCACCAACCTGGTGATTCCTGGTTCAGGGCCGCCGATTCGCACTTGGCGGATCGCCCCAGCCCCTGCAATGTTGCGGGGGCGCGCCGGGCTGCCGGGCAAATCAATCCAAAGCCTTGGACCCCGGTTAGCACCACCCGCATCAAAAGAAGCTGTGAGATTTGCAAAGGGGGTAGTGCGCAACTCCAACACCCCGTCGGCATTGATCCGCCAAGCGCCGAGGGCGCTGAAGGCGCGGGCGGGAGGAGTGGTGGCAACCACAACAACTGCTGCCGATGCCAGCAGCCCCAAGCGCCAACCGTAATTAAGCATCAGTGGGTTCAGAACAATGCAGGCCGCCTATGCCGCAGGCTGGGCATTTGACCTCGAACCCGTTGTAGGTGGCTGGGATCAACAGGGGCAACGGCCACACCTTGGCTAACGCCCGCATCGGCCAACACCGTGCCCCATGGATCGATAACAAGGGCATGTCCGTGGCTCTGGCGGCGTCCATAATGTAACCCCGTTTGGGCTGGCGCCAGTAGATAGGCGGTATTTTCAATCGCCCTGGCCTGCAAAAGGATTTGCCAGTGATCCTTACCTGTGTAAGCGGTAAACGCAGCGGGCACCATGATTAATTCGGCCCCAGCCCCCACCAGGTGGCGGTAGAGCTCTGGAAAGCGAACGTCGTAGCAAATAGATAAACCGATCCGACACAAACCGGGCACTGCCACCACCGGCGGTAGTTCGGCGCCAGAGCAAACCGTGGCGGATTCAGTGAAGGTATTGCCGTCTGGCAAATCCACATCAAAAAGATGAATCTTGTCGTAGCGGGCAAGCAAAAGGCCATCGGTGCCTACCAATTCGGCGCGGTTGTAGGTGAGGCTTTCCCCTGCAGGCACCGGGAAGCCGCCGCCCAAAAGGGTTACTTGATAACGGCGGGCCATCGTTACGAGAAAACGGCTGCAACGCTCGGCAAGGCTGGGGGCCAGCTCTAATTTGCGTGCCTCTTCACCCATAAAGGCAAAGTTTTCAGGTAAGCCCACCAAATCAGCACCCCGCCTGGCTGCTAATTCGATTAACTCTTCAGCCTGGGCAAAATTTGCATCCGGATCTGGGGTGCTGTTCATTTGCAGGGCTGCTGCAAGGAAGCTGCTCAAAACCGCTGTAATCCGCTTCTTGAACTGTACCGAGCCTCAGGTGGCCCTTAAAACTCCCATTTCGGTTTGTTGGGGCACCACCACCAGGCTGTCAACGGCAGCGCAACAGGCGAAATCAGCATCGTGATCGCCCAAACGCTCAAGCCTTTGGCCGTGGCTAGCGAGGCGCAAGGCCTGCTCTGGGTTTGTTTTCCATTGGCTCCAAAGGGCATGGGAGGCGCTCAGCTCATCGTTGGCGGCCAATTTTTTGAGGCTTGTGGCGCCAATTTGCAGCAGAGCATCGGCAAGGGCCCCCGCCGCCAGGCTGTCTTCTAGGGAGTAATCACCCTCCCAACCGCTGCCAACAATCCAAACCGTTTCTGGATTCTGTTGGCAAAGACGTTTTGCTACGGCGGAGCGATTAACAAGGGCAGCGGTAAAAAGCATTGCCGCTGTTGAAACGCGATCCAGGGAGCGGGTGCCATTGGTGGTACTCATGAAAATACGTTTTCCGGCAACAAATTCAGCTGTTACCGCTAACGGCGAATTACCCAAATCAAAGCCCTCGAGCTTGGCACCACCCCTTTCACCTGCACGAATACAAAGCTCCTGGGGCCAAGCGGCAGCGGCGGCGCTGAGGGCATCTAAATCGGCAAAAGCTTGAACGGCTTCCGCGCCGTTGTGGAGGGCCCAGGCCATCGTGCTTGTGGCCCGTAGAACATCAATTACCACAGCTGCATCAGCCATGGAGCCATGGGGAACCCGCTCGGGGGTGTGGAAATAGGAAACGCGCATCGGTGGAAGCAGGGCCAGGTGCGCCACAGTAGGTGTGAACTTTCTGGGCACCAATGGCGCAGCGCACCCTGCGCGATTTTCTGAAGCTGGTGGAACAGCGCGGTCAATTGCGTCGCATCACCGCTCCAGTTAATCCCGATCTTGAAGTGGCAGCAATTGCCGACAGGGTTCTTGCCATGGGGGGACCGGCGCTGTTGTTTGAAAACGTGATCGGCAGCCCCATGCCCCTTGTGCTCAATCTGCTGGGCACGGTGGAACGGGTGGTGTGGAGCATGGGGCTTGAGCGGGTGGAGCAACTGGAGGAATTGGGTAGCCGCCTCGCTTTATTGCAGCAACCGCGACCGCCGAAGGGTCTGCAGGAAACAGCAGCCTTTGGCAGGGTGCTCTGGGATTTAGTGAAGGCTCGTCCCGACTTTGATCTTTTTCCCCCCTGCCAGCAAATCGTTCAAAAGGGAGATCAGCTCAACCTTGATCAGCTGCCCTTAATAAGACCCTGGCCCGGGGATGCCGGCCGAGTTATCACCCTTGGTTTAGTGATCACTCGAGATCCCGAAACACGGGTTCCAAATGTTGGTGTTTATCGCTTGCAGCAACAGGATGCCCGTTCCATGACGGTGCATTGGCTCAGTGTGCGTGGTGGTGCGGGTCATTTGCGTAAGGCCGCTGCCCGGGGCGAAAAACTTGAAATTGCCGTTGCCCTTGGTGTGCACCCCCTTTTGGTGATGGCTGCTGCCACACCGATTCCAGTGCAACTTTCCGAGTGGTTATTCGCTGGGCTTTATGCCGGCGAGGGGGTTCATTTAGCTCGCTGTAAAACCGTTGACCTGGAAGTGCCAGCCCACAGCGAAATTGTGCTGGAGGGCACTATCACCCCAGGGGAAACCAACCCAGATGGACCCTTTGGCGACCACATGGGCTTCTACGGCCTCGAGGAGCCATCACCATTGGTGAGGTTCCACTGCGTAACACAGCAAAAAAATCCATTAATGCTCACCACCTTCAGCGGCAGGCCCCCAAAGGAGGAAGCGATGTTGGCGATAGCCCTCAATCGCATCTACACGCCAATCCTGCGTCAACAGGTGCCTGAAATTGTTGATTTCTTCCTTCCAATGGAAGCGCTTAGCTACAAATTGGCGGTTATATCAATCAAAAAAGCCTATCCAGGCCAGGCAAAGCGAGCTGCCATGGCCTTTTGGAGCGCCTTGCCCCAATTCACTTACACAAAATTTGTTGTGGTTGTTGATCAAGCAATCAATGTGCGCGATCCGCGCCAAGTTGTTTGGGCTATTGCAGCCCAAGTTGATCCCCAACGGGATTTATTTGTGCTCCAAGACACCCCTTTTGATTCCCTCGATTTCGCAAGCGAAAGGCTTGGCCTTGGTGGTCGCCTAGCCATTGATGCCACCACGAAGGTTGGTCCCGAAAAACGCCACGAATGGGGCGAGCCATTGAGCAGATCGAAAGAAGTAGAGCAACGGATTACAAACCGCTGGCAGGAACTTGGATTAGCTGATTTGGCTTCAAACAGAGATATGAATAATGGCAACTACAACCCAGACCCAAGCCTATTTGGCCTGCAATTGGAACACGTACTTGAACGATTAGCTGAAAAAGCAAAGGCTTGATGCTTACCAGAGCAGGAACCATTGCCCTGAGGGCTTTAGTGGAGTTAGCCCGCCACCCAAATAGCAGTATTTCAGGCCCTGAACTAGCAAACCGACAAAACTTGCCGGCACCGATGCTTGAGAAGTTGCTGCTTCAGCTGCGCCGCGCTGGCCTGGTGGAGGCAACAAGGGGAAGGAATGGCGGCTATCTCCTCAAGGTCCCCCCCCATGAATTGGCGCTTCAGGCGGTGTTAAACGCCGTTGGTGGCTGGAGGCAACCAAGGCTCACTCAATTTGCTCCAGTTGATGCCAAAGCTGCGGCCTCTGCGGGGGAGCAGCTGGAAATGCAGTTGCAGCAGAGGCTCCTACGGGCAATGGAACGGGAAATGGCGGGCCTCAGCCTGGCGGAATTGCTTTACGACCAACGCAGTTGGGAGGCAACCCTGGACCCGGATGGGGGCTTGATGCTTGGTTAATCCATAGGATTTGGCCTAACAGCTCAACACCTATGGCCGCTGAATGCATCCAAATTGATGGCGGCGCTGCCAATTTGCGTGGAACCATCCGTGTACCAGGTGATAAATCAATTTCCCATCGAGCCCTTTTATTTGGTGCGATTGCAGAGGGAACTACCGAAATTGAAGGCTTGCTGCCAGCTGAAGACCCCCTAAGCACCGCCAACTGCCTAAGGGCCATGGGGGTTGAGGTGTCTGAGATTGCAGCTGGTGAAATCGTAAGAGTGCAGGGGGTTGGCCTTGATGGCCTCCAAGAACCGCCTGGAATTCTCGATTGCGGAAATTCAGGAACCACCATGCGCCTAATGCTGGGGCTACTTGCTGGCCGGGAAGGGCGGCATTTTGTTCTTGATGGTGATCAATCACTACGCAAGCGGCCCATGGGGAGGGTGGTGCAGCCACTATCAAAAATGGAGGCATCAATTACTGGTCGCCAGGGGGGAAACTTGGCTCCCCTGGCAGTTAATGGAAAAGCATTACTTGGGGCAACCATTCACACTCCTGTGGCCAGCGCTCAAGTTAAAAGTGCAATTTTGCTAGCTGCACTAACTGCCACAGGTGTCACCACAGTTATTGAGCCATCGCTTTCCCGCGACCACAGCGAGCGGATGCTGAAGGCATTTGGAGCCCAATTGGAAAGTAAGCAAACCGCCGCTTTGGGCCCTGAGGTGCAGTTAACCCCGGGGAGCAATCTCCATGGCCAAAAAGTTGTGGTGCCAGGGGACATCAGTTCTGCGGCCTTTTGGCTTGTGGCCGGGTTACTGATTCCAGGCTCGGAAATAATCTTGGAAAATGTGGGACTAAATCCAAGCCGCACCGGCATTCTCACGGTTCTAGAGCAAATGGGTGCAGCGGTGGAATTATTGGCGCACAGGCTGGTTGCCGGCGAACCGGTGGGCGACCTAAGGGTTAAACCAGCCTCGCTTAAGGCGTTCAATATCGGCGGCGCGCTGATCCCAACACTTGTGGATGAAATCCCAATCCTTGCTGTGGCTGCCCTAGCCGCCGAAGGCACCAGCGTGATCAAAGATGCCGCTGAATTAAGGGTTAAAGAAACCGATCGCTTAGCGGTAATGGCACGCCAATTAAGGGCGATGGGGGCTGAACTAGAGGAAACAGCCGATGGCCTAGTAATTCCCGGCAAGCAAAAATTGAATGGAGCCCAGCTGGATAGTGAAACTGATCACAGGGTGGCGATGAGCCTGGCCATTGCCGCCCTTGGCGCCAATGGTTCAAGCAAATTGGCAAGGGCTGATGCCGCGGCTGTTTCCTATCCCAGCTTTTGGCAAGACCTCGCAAGAATTCAGGCCTAGAAGCCGGTAGATTCCCGACCAGTTGCTTAGGGCCAATGCTCGCTGTAGCAGTGCTAGCTGCAGGTAAAGGCACCCGCATGAAAAGCAGCCTGCCGAAGGTATTGCAACCCCTTGCCGGTGCAACCCTGCTAGAGCGGGTAATCAAAAACAGCAGTTGTCTCAACCCGGATCGGCTGCTGTTGATTGTTGGCCACCAGGCTGAACGGGTGCAACAGCAACTTCAGAATCATCCGGGCAAGCCTGAATTTATTTTGCAACAGCCGCAAAACGGCACAGGCCATGCGATTCAACAGCTCATGGCCCCGCTTGCTGAATTTGATGGCAACCTACTGGTGCTAAATGGCGACGTGCCTTTGCTGAAGCAAGAAACCCTTTCGCAACTGCTGGCTATGCATTGCCAAAGTGGCGCCGAGGCAACACTATTAACGGCAATGCTAGAAAACCCCAATGGTTATGGAAGGGTATTTAGCAATAATGATGGGGAGGTTACTGCAATAGTTGAAGATCGCGATTGCGATTGCGAGCAACGCCAAAACAAGCTGATAAATGCAGGAATCTATTGCTTTAAATGGAGCGCCCTCAAAAAGGTATTGCCAACCTTAAGCAGTGAAAATGATCAGGGAGAATTATATTTAACCGATACGATTGCAATGCTCAATAATGCTAAACATTTAATAGTGAGCGACATATCTGAAATAACAGGCATCAACGATCGCCAACAGCTGGCTGATTGCGAGGCCATGCTGCAGGATCGAATCCGGCAACATTGGCTTAAGGAAGGTGTGAGTTTTATCGATCCTAAAAGCTGCACTATCTCCGAAGAAACGCAATTTGGCCGTGATGTTGTTGTTGAACCCCAATGCCACTTCCGCGGCAATTGCAAAATTGGTAACTCCTGCCGCATTGGCCCTGGCTCACTGATCATCGATGCGGAAATAGGTAATGATGCAACCGTATTAATGTCGGTAATTAATTCTGCAAAAATAGGCGATGGTTGCAACATTGGCCCCTTCGCACACCTGAGACCTCAAGCTGATCTTGGTGAAAACGTTCGTATTGGCAACTTTGTAGAAATTAAGAAAAGTACTATTGGCTCAGGATCAAAGGTAAACCATTTGAGCTATATTGGTGATGCAAAACTTGGCCTAAATGTTAATGTGGGTGCTGGAACAATAACGGCAAATTATGATGGCAAGAACAAACACCTCAGCACCATTGGCGACAATAGTAAAACCGGTGCTAATAGTGTTTTAGTGGCACCGGTAACCATTGGCTCAAATGTTGTGATCGGCGCTGGCTCAACCATCACAAAAGATGTGCAAAACAATAGCCTTGCCATTGGCAGAGCCCGGCAGTATAATAAAGAAAATTATCAAAGCTTAAATTAATTTTAAACTTATGTCTTTATCAAATATGTCTTTATCAAATATGTCTTTATCAAATATGTCTTTTTCAAATATGCCTCATTCAATCATGCCATGCAAAAAGCCAAGTAATCCGAAATTTTTTAGCGCAATAGCTTGTTGCCTTTTGGCAACATCAGCTCCATTACTTCTTGCTAGCTGCGGCTTAAATAAACCTGAGCAAGTGGTTGCCCCAGCGCCAAGGCAAGTTTCGGCCCTAGGGCGCCTAGAGCCAGAGGGTAAAATTCGCAAAATTTCACTGCCCAGCTCCCTGAGTGGTGATCGCATTGAAAAACTATTAGTTGAGGAAAATCAAATAGTTAAAGCTGGCACCCCTTTAGCCATCCTCAACAGTGCCTTAGCCCGTAAGGCAAGTTTGGAGGAAGCTCAACAGGAGGTGAAGGTGGCCCAGAGCGAGCTTGCCCTTGTTAGATCAGGAGCAAAAAAAGGTGAAATTGGCGCCCAGGAGTTCAAAGTTCAAAGCCTAGAGAGGCAGCTTGCAGGAGAAACGGAAGCACTGAATGCAGACGTAAATTCAGCCCGTTCAAAGCAGAAGGAAGCAAAGCTTGAAGCTGAGCGATATGAATCATTATTTAAAGCTGGCGGTGTATCTGAATTGCAACGGGATCGCTACCGAACCCGCGCCGATGTTGCCAATTCAGACCTTGCTAAAGCGATCGGCAACCGTGAACGCACGCTCAGTACATTAAGGTCGGACATTGAAAGCTCACGCAATACCCTTGCCCAGATCAAAGAGATTAGGCCCCAAGACATAAACAAAGCCCAAAATCAATTAGACAAGGCTTTAGCATCATTGAACAGGGCACTCCAGGAATATAAAGACACCACAATCAGGGCCCCTGAGAATGGTCAGATCCTGAAAATAAATGCAAGAGCTGGCGATAAGGTTGGCGATGATGGTTTACTTGAAATGGCTGACACAAGCAATATGATTGTTGTTGCTGAAGTTTATCAAACCGACTTACCAAAAATCAGCAAAGGTCAGTTAGCAAAAATAAGTGTAGATGGCTTTAACGGCACCCTAAAAGCGCAGGTATTTCAGTTGATTCCCCAGGTGAAACGCCAGTCTGTTTTCGCGGGAGAACCCGGTGAAAACATGGATCAGCGAGTATTTGAAGTTAAATTAAAGCTATTGATTACACCGGAGCAAGTTGAAAAAATCCGCTTGGCATCAAATTTACAAGTAAATGTAATTTTTGACAAATCCAAGCCAACAAACCTATGAAAAAATTCATTAGCAAACTGCTCAAAAAAACCCCAGTTGCTTGGCTTCAGGTAAGTAATAATCCTGTAAAGATGAGCATTGCTGTGGCCGGGATTGGCTTTTCCAATTTGCTTATATTTTTTCAACTAGGCCTGATGGATAGTATTTATAACAGTCAACGTAAGCCCATTGAAAAGCTAGCCGCCGAACTAACAATGGTTAGTTCAGGCTATAGCAATCTTGGTTCACTTCAGGAATTTGAACGCAGCCGACTTTATCAAGCATTAGGCGTTGAAGGTGTTGCTGGGGTTTCAGCCTTACGGATTAATCGAGGTAGCTGGATTACACCTACAACTCGTCAGAAGTTTGACATATTTATCTATGGTATTGGCTTAGATAAACAGTCTTTGGCATTCCCAGAATTAATGGCAGATATGGATCAGATAAAGCCACTTGGAAATGCTTTATTCGATCGCAATGCCAAAAAACAGTATGGCGATGTACTTGGAACCCTTAAAGCCAATCGCTTTATGCCAGTTGAAGTTAATGATAAAACAATAAAAATAGTAAACACATTTTCTCTGGGAGCTACATTTTCAGCCGATGCAAACTTAGTAACTAGTGATGCAACATTTCAATATTTATTTCCAAAACAAGATCCCCGTAAAATCCAATTGGGGCTCATTCATCTGAAGCCTGGAGCCTCCCCCCTGTCCATTCAAAAGGCCCTACAGCCATTGATGCCAAAAAACATTAAAGTTCTCACTAGAGATGAATTAGCTGATCTAGAACTTGCCTATTGGAAAAAGAATTCTAGTGTTGGATTTATTTTCTCCCTAGGCGTGTTGGTTGGATTTCTTGTTGGCTCTATAATTGTGTATCAGATATTGTTTGGAGATGTTATGAATTCTTTGCCACAATATGCCACATTAAAAGCGATGGGCTATACAAATACCTACGTAATCAGTGTTGTAATCCAACAATCAGCAATTCTTGCTTTTATAGGATTTGTACCTGGAATTATCCTTTCCACAGGTTTATATGCATTGTTGGCAGGAGTAACTAAACTTACAATCTTCATGACTAGTACTAGGGCAATTCAAGTTTTAGCACTAACATTTATAATGTGCGTGGGCTCTGGAGCTCTTGCAACAAGA
Source organism: Synechococcus lacustris Maggiore-St4-Slac (assembly GCF_024345595.1). NCBI lineage: Bacteria > Bacillati > Cyanobacteriota > Cyanophyceae > Synechococcales > Synechococcaceae > Synechococcus > Synechococcus lacustris. The sequence continues at coordinate 96,427 of NZ_JAGQBK010000004.1, forward strand.
AAGCTAGTTGAACTCGATCCTGCAGACGTTTTTTAAATGGAAAACACAACGCGAATCGATCAGAGCGCCCCAATCATCTCGCTCAGAAATGTAAATCATTGGTTTGGAAGCGGTGAAAATAGCAAGCATGCATTAAAAGATTTATCCCTAGATATATACCCAGGCCAAATCGTTATCTGCACAGGCCCTTCCGGCTCAGGTAAAACCACACTACTAACAATGCTTGGTGGTTTAAGGTCTTGCCAGGATGGAAGTTTAAAAATCCTAGGCGAGGAATTAAATGGCGCCTCAAAAATTCAGTTGGCTCGTTTGCGCTTAAATGTGGGATTTATTTTTCAAGCCCATAACTTAATGATGTTTTTAAATGCGAGGAAAAATGTTCGCCTTTCTCTGGAGTTACATGATAAATATTACGATGAAGATATGGATGCACTTTCAGATGAAATGCTCGCTAAGGTTGGCCTCGGCGAAAGACTTGATTATTACCCTGCAAAGTTATCTGGTGGTCAGCGGCAAAGGGTAGCTATAGCAAGGGCATTGGTGAGTAAACCCAAAATACTGCTTGGAGATGAGCCAACAGCTGCTCTCGACAAGGAATCCGGCAGGTCTGTTGTTAATTTGATGCAAGAACTTGCCAAGGAACAACAAACCACAATAATAATGGTTACCCACGACAATAAAATTCTTGATGTAGCAGATAGAATTATTATTGTTGATGAAGGCAAACTTGCATCCGCAGAAGAAGAGAAATTATTTATAGAAAAAATGCGCAGCAGTGAACATTCTTAATTCATATTTGGAGCATTGGGATAATCTTTTCAAGAGAAACACCCCTGCTTGCTTTTAAGAGTAAATAGTCGCCCGCTTTAAGCAAATTTTTTAATTTATCTGCGGCTTCTTTGAGCGAATAAACGCGCTCAATTAAATTTATCGATGCTCCGGCAGCGATAATAGCCTCAGCCTCTGCATCATCTGCAAAAACAAATAAACCATCGATAGCTAGAGCTGCCGCACGTTCAGCAACCATTCGATGCAAATTAACACTTTGTTCACCTAGTTCCAACATGGTGCCAATAACAGCAAACCTTCTACCTGGTTGCTGAGCAAGCATATCTAAACTAGCAAGAACTGCTTCTGGCGATGCATTGTAGGTTTCGTCAAGGATAGTTACACCCGCCAAATCAGCCTGTAAATTAATTGTTCGGGCTCTCCCGTTTGGCAACTCAACTTCAAGCCTAGCTAGATTTTCAATTTTAATTTCTAATTCTTGGGCTACGGCCATAGCCAATAGAAGATTGCGCGCATTATGGGTGCCTGGTATGGGTAAATTAATTAATACATTATCGCAAACTAGCATTTGATCAGCATTTTCTTTAATTTCACCGATTAGATTTGGCAAAGGTGTTGAAGGGTGTAGCGGATCATCAAGCAGGGCTACCCTTTGCACTCGCCCTTGCCAAACCTGCATCAAGGCATTTTCGAGCAATGGATCGCCAGCGGGGATTACCACTAATCCATTGGGATTTAAAGCTGCAGTAATTTCACATTTAGCCTTTGCTATGGCCTCACGGCTGCCAAGCCTGCCGATGTGGGCGGTACCAATATTGGTTATTACAGCAATGCTGGGTTCCGCGCAGCGGCTGAGTCTTTCGATTTCACCTAAACCACGCATACCCATCTCCAACACCACTGCTCCGAGGGGCATTCTTGCCCTCAAAAGAGTTTTCGGTACGCCAATATCATTATTTTCGTTACCGCAACTAGCCTCAATTAGACCCAGGCTTTGAATACAGGCCTTAATCAACTCTCGGGTTGTTGTTTTGCCTGCTGATCCAGTTACGGCAATAACCGGCAGCGGCAGGCGCTGGCGCCATAGCAAGGCAATTTTTTGGTACGCATCGGTAGTGTTCTCAACCTTTAGATAGGAAAGCTGCTCTGGGATTTCAGTGTGCCAATTGTTTGCCACCAAAGCACCTACGGCACCTACGGCCACAGCTGCATCAAGGAAATTATGTCCATCAAAACGTTCGCCTTTGATTGGTACAAATAAATCGCCGGCCTGAAGGGCGCGACTATCGGTACACACCTTTTCAAAATTCCAATTCATGGTGCCTGGATCAGGTGGCATTCCACGCCGTTGTATTGGCTCACGAAAGAAATCTGCCAGATCTTGAAGGCAAAGAAATTTACTCATGGTATCGATGGGCTAAATAGAATCATGCCCTGCCCAACCCTTGCAGATCTCCCCTCAATAACACCCGTAGCAGTTTGCAACTCTAAATCAGTAAATCCCATTGCCCTCGTCTTTTCTAACCAGGCATCGGCCTGTTCAGCCCTTTTAGCTGCAGTTAAATCCTCGAAGGCTTGGCTAGGAATTAAGCGTAATACGCCCTGCTCCGGCATTGGATGCAAGGCGGTGATTAGTGGATTTTCAGTTTTGGCTTGGAGTAGTTCAAGCAGGGGATCAAGGGAAGGTTGCTTAACTAAAGAAAGCTCTGGTTGCTGTTTAGATTCCTGTTCAAAAACCTGTTTAGGTTCAGGGATATCAACATTGATTTCTTGGGTTGGATTGAATAACTCTTCAATTGCAGCAATATCATCATTTTTTTCGTAGGCCCCAGTGCCTTGATGCCTAAAAATTAAGGCCAGCACTATTGCTAAAACAACCAGCAGCCCAATTAAAGGGATTAGAAAAGCCTTAATGCCTTCAACCCGCCAACGTTCTTGCAGATATAAATTCCCTTGTGCAACCACAGCCGGCAGATCTCTGCCCAAATCCTCTTTTAGCTGCCCCCATGGGCTTCGCCATGGGGTTGGCAAGAGAGATGTTTTAGATGGTGGTTGGTTATCGGGCTCCGAATTAGCCATCACCCACCATTTCTGCGCAGTAATCCAAGCGGATTAAAGCGTCGCTGCGGTTCCGGTTGGCGAGATGGGCTTGGATCCAAGGCCTCTGCAGCAGCTTGTGCGGCCTGTTGCTCAGGGGGTTGTTGGATTGAAAATTGGGCAACCGCACTGGCTTCTGGGGTTGGTTCTTTCAATCCACAAACGTCTTTATACATAGCGTCGTAGGCCAGGGCTGATCGCTCCCAACTGAAATCCAACGACATAACCCTGCGCATCAATTGCTGCCAGCTGTCGCGATGGCGATAGGCCTCCCAGGCCCGCACTAGGGCTGTGTACAAATCAATCGCTTCATAGCGATCAAAACAGAAGCCATTTCCAGTTTGCTCGGCGGGATCGTAGGGGGGAACAGTATCCACCAAGCCCCCAACTCGTCGCACCACCGGAATCGTGCCGTAGCGCATGGCCAATAGCTGGCTAATGCCACAGGGCTCAAAGCGAGATGGCATCAAAAATGCATCACTACCGGCATAAACCAAACGGGATAGGTCGTCGTCGTAGGTGAGGAAAGCGGCAAACCTGCCAGGGTGACAACTTGCCATTTGCCAAAGGCCAGATTCGTAGTGGCGATCGCCCGTGCCCAATACCACCACTTGAGTGTCGGTATAGGCAAGTAGGCGCTCAGCCACCTGCAGGAGTAGATCAACCCCCTTTTGATCTACCAACCTGCTAACCATGCCAATCACAAATGTATTTGGGTTAACACCTAAACCCATCCTTTGTTGAAGGGCTTGTTTATTAATCGCTTTTCCAGATAAATCATTAACGCTATAGGTTGCAGGAATTCGCTTATCTGTTGAGGGGTTCCAATCTTTTATATCTATACCATTAAGGATGCCACGCAACTTACCACTTATGAAATTAAGTAACCCATCTAATTTTTCACCATATTGAGGCGTGCGTATCTCCTCTGCATAGGTGGGAGAAACAGCATTAACACGATCGGCATACAGCAAGGCGGCTGCCATGGTGTGATCGCCTTGCATATACCAAGGGCACCAGGTCATCCGTTCTAATTTCCAACGCCAGGGCCCTTGATATTTGAGATTATGGATCGTGAAAATCGTTGCAATCTCTGGATCTTGATGCATCCAAACCGGAATCATGCCGGTGTGCCAATCATGGCAGTGCAGCACCTGTGGTTTCCAGCAATTCCAGGCAAATTCAGCAGTGGCGCTAGCAAAAAAAGTAAAGCGCCAATCTTCATCCTCACCGCCATAAATGCGTTCACCGTCGAACACGGGATGGCCAATTAAATAAATCGTTAGGCCATTGCTGGGGTGCTTGGTTTCAAATACGGCAAATTCAGTGCCCATGGTTTGGGCGCGCCAGATCGGCTCACTGCTCACCTGCAAGCGCGACCACAGCTTTCCGTAGCCCGGCATCATGATCCGCACATCGTGGCCGAGTGCTGCAAGAGCTGGTGGCAGTGAGCCAACCACATCTCCCATGCCCCCCACCTTCACCATGGGGGCACATTCGGCTGCGGCGAAGAGAACGCGCATTGCGATGGGGCTTTTAATGCAGCACAACTCTACGGAGGGCCGGTTCAGGGCAACACAGTTATGGGCGTGCCCCGCTGAACCCTGTTGTAAAGGTCTTGGATCTGTTCATCAAATAGGCGAACACAGCCATGGGAAACCGCATGGCCAATGGTCCAGCGATGGGGGGTGCCATGGAAACCAGCACTGGTGCAACCTTCAATATCTAGGAAGCGGTCGCCATCAAATCCACTGCGGCCTAAACAATCGCGGTAAAAACCAATCCATCTGCTGCCCAAGGGATTTTCTGGCGCGCCAGCTGGCACCAACTCACCTGTTTGCGGATGCAACCAGATTGGATTCAATTTTTTTTCCAACACTTGATAGGTGCCAGTTGGTGTTTCCCAACCGCTCATACCCACGGCCACCGGATAACGCTGCAGCAATTTGCCTTGCTCAAGCAGCAAAAGCTGGCGGCGGCTGCGATGCAGCACCAAATGCCTGCCAATTTTTTTAACCAAGGCAGCTGGCAACTCATGGAGCTGCAAATCCAGAGGTCTGAGGGGATGGTCGGGATCTTCGAGCGGGCCTGCTTTGAGGGGTAAGAAGCAGCCTGCAAGCCCAACGAACAGAGCTAAAAGGCCTTTAATCAACAACCCTCACGCGAGTTCCTTCTTTTACCAGTTCGTAGAGGGCAACCGCATCACGATCAACCATGCGCACGCAACCGTTGCTGGCGGCAGTGCCAATGCTGGCCAATCTGCCGGTGCCATGGAAGCCGATTTCCTTGCAAACCTCAGGCCTATAGGCGGGTGGATTGAGGTCGAGGGAGGTGCGATTACCGCAGGCATACCAAAAACCAATCCAACGGGTGCCGATGGGTCCAAGGGGGCTCGGCGAAACCTTGCGATCAGTCCATGGGCTTACCCATACGGGATCCTTTTGCATCCTGAAAACAGTGTGCTCACCAAGGGGAGTTGGTGTTGATGACTTACCCACTGCCACAGGAAAAGCAGCAACCTCTTGGTTGTCTCTGATAACTCGCACGCGCTTTGCTGAACGGCTTAATTCCAAAACAGTTACCGGTTCGCTGCGGCTAGCAAGCTGACCATCCCCTGGCCTGCGTTCAGCCAAGGCCGAATTGGCAATCACCATTGGTAGGGCAATTGCCAGGCCAACTGGCAGAACTAAATTTCTCACCAATCCAGCTAGAGCTACTTCTGATTGGAGCATGGAATTGTGGCGCATACCGGTATCCCTAGCAACAAAGACTCACGCGTCTTGCAAGTCTTAATCTAATTGTTGTGATTTAAAGCCAGGGCACTTGGCTGAAATCAGGGTTGCGTTTCTCGATAAAGGCCTGCTGGCCTTCCTTTCCCTCCTCCGTTTTGTAAAAAAGATGGGTGGCCTGGCCGGCTAATTCCTGCAAACCAGCCATCCCATCTGTTTCAGCATTGAAGGCTGCTTTAAGACACCTAATCGCCGTTGGACTGTGCTGAAGGATTTCCCTTGCCCACAGCACCCCTTCATTTTGGAGTTGAAACAGGGGCACAACTTCATTTACCAATCCCATTGCTAAGGCCTGATGGGCGTTGTACCGACGGCAAAGAAACCAGATTTCCCTCGCCTTGCGCTGGCCCACCACCCGCGCCAGGTGGCTGCAACCAAAACCAGCATCAAAACTGCCAACCCTTGGCCCTGTTTGGCCAAATTGGGCATTTTCTGCCGCCAGGCTCAAATCACAAAGCAAATGCAACACCTGGCCACCGCCAATGGCATAACCGGCAACTAGGGCGATCACAACCTTGGGGATGCTGCGGATTAAACGCTGTAAATCCAACACATTTAAGCGCGGCACCCCCTCCTCATCCAGATAACCGCCATCGCCGCGCACCGATTGATCGCCGCCAGCGCAAAACGCATAGCCGCCATCGGCTGCTGGGCCAACTCCAGTGAAAAGCACCACGCCAATTGCTGGGTTTTCCCGCACCCTTGAGAAGGCGTCGTAGAGCTCCACCACCGTGCGAGGTCGAAAGGCATTGCGCTTTTCCGGGCGGTTTATTGCAATCCGGGCAATGCCCTCATCGCTGATATCAAGCCAAACATCTTGATAATTGCCCTGGGACTGCCAAACCAAAGGGCAATTACCCGGCAGCACAAGCCGTTTTGGCTCTGTTGGTTCAACTGCAGCGGCCATCAAGAATCTCCTAAGCCCACCTCCCATCCTGAACTGCGCAGTTGCCGCCTCAGCTGGGCATCGGCAGCCCGATCGGTTTGTAAGCGCAACAGCAGCATTGGCTCCCTGGCCTGTTCATCACTAACCATCCAGGCCAGAGCGGCGGGTAATTGCTCAAGGCTGTTGCAATTTTTGCCAGGCACCCCATGGGCCGCAGCTAAAGCCAAGGGATCAACCGATTGGGGCATGGCGAATAGGCGTTCAAAATCAAGGTTTTCCCTGGGCATTGACAATTGTTCAAAAATGCCACCGCCCTGGTTATCGATTAACAACACCAATAAACGACCTTTGAGCTGCTGACGCCAAAGCCAGCCATTGCTGTCGTGCAGCAGGGCCAAATCACCACAAACGAGCACCAAACGCCCCCATTCAGCCGCCAGGCCGGCGGCAAGGGAAAGGCAGCCATCAATGCCGGAAGCCCCCCGGAAACTAACCACCGTGCGCTGGGCTTCAAGCCTTGCTCCATAGCTTTCCCAGTCCCTCACTGGGCTGCTATTGGCGAGCAGCACAGGCCAGTCGGGGGGCAGTAAACGATTACACCAGCGGGCGAGGGCAGGTTCAGTGCAGGGTCCCTTGAGGGGAAGTTTTTGATCCAAATGCCGCTGCAGCTTTTCCTCCGCCTCTAGCCATTGAGCTTGCATTTGCCTAGCTGCAAGGCTTGCTTCTCCCTGGGGCAGGGAATTAACCCACCGTGCTAAGCCACCCCAATCCTGGGGCGCCCCACTGGCAAGGGGATCCAAGCGTCGTGGTTCCTGCTCGGTAATTACAAATTGGGGAATTTGCCCAAGGGTTTGCAGCCATTGCTGCAAACGCCTACTGGCGGGCATTGGCCCCAACCTCAAAACTTGATCTACCGGCGGCACAAGCGATGGATCAGCCAAAAGCAAGTCGTAGCCACTAACCAAAGGCAGTGGCAGTCCCCTTAAACCAGAGGCCACATCAACCAAAACGGGCCAAGCGGTTCGCTGCACCAACCGTTGCAGGGCGCCCACAAAGGTGGCGCCAGCCCCCCGGCGCCAGGGCCCCACAACTATCAAACCTGGCCTATCGGGATCTAAAACAGCTGGATCAATGGGCGCAGGTGGCTCAAGCTCCACGGCAGTAATGCGGGGAATTGGAGCTTCTGGGCTGGGGGTAATGGCGCTGGCATGGAGGGGCTCTTCAAAGGCAAGGTTGAGATGCACCGGTCCTGCGGGCACGCCAACACATAAACGCCAGGCCAAGTCTGCGAGGTTCCTAAGCCGATCAGCACTGGCTTTGTGCAAACCAGCCATGGGTCCTTGGAGCAAGGCCCTACAAACCGGCTGAAGAAAGGCCTCTTGATTAACGGTTTGGTTGGCACCGCAATTTTTAAGACGTTCCGGACGGTCGGCGCTGATTAAAAGCAGGGGCAGGGTGCTGCGATCTGCTTCCACTGCCGCGGCAAGTAGGTGGGCAACAGCAGTGCCTGAGGTGGTTACCACCGCTACGGGTTCACCATTGGCACGGGCCAAACCAAGGCCAAAAAACGCGGCAGAACGTTCATCAATGGCGGTGAACAGCCTTAAACCTTGGCTTTCTCGGCGCAGGGCTGCTAGAGCAAGGGGTGCAGACCTGCTACCGGGGCATAAAACGAGCCGGCGCAAACCAAGCTCCATGAAGGCCCCCAATAGGGCATCAGCGGCATGGAGGTTGTCGATGGCATCAGGGCCCACAGCAGTGATGCATTAAGAAGCAACGATTGTGCTGCCTGCTACCCCCCTATGGCTGAAAAAACTCCAATCGCCCCAGATAAAAACAGGCTTTGGCAGCAATTGCCCAGCTTGCTAATCGTTGCTTGCTTAGCCCTGCTGTTGCGTTGGGCTGTGTTGGAACCTCGCTGGATTCCCTCCGGATCAATGCTGCCAAGCCTGGAATTGCAAGACCGGATTTTGGTGGAAAAAATCAGTAGCCGCCTGCGTTTAACTCCAAAAAGGGGAGATGTTGTTGTTTTCAGGGCGCCAGAGGCTTTAGTGCGTTCGGGTTACAACCCCAAAACAGCCTTGATTAAAAGAGTTGTGGGGCTTCCCGGCGATCAGTTGGAGGTGAGCAATGGCCAATTGAGGCGCAATGGCCTTGTGGCGAGCGAACCATGGCTAGATCAAACCATGGAATACAGCATGGAAGCGATCGAGGTGCCCCAGGGCCAGCTCTGGGTTTTAGGTGATAACCGCAATGCAAGCCTTGATTCCCACCTATGGGGCCCGTTACCAGAGGAGAACTTGATTGGCACTGCCCTTTGGCGTTATTGGCCCCCAGCTCGGTTTGGTCCGATCACGGCCAAAACAAGCTGAAGGGTCGTAGTTGTTGTAAGTTGTAAGCAGGGCTACAACCGGTGGTGGAGTGTTCAATCCTGAGTTTTTAACTTCCGAATCCGACCCCAGCAGTGGAAATGGTTTGATTCGTTATCTGCAAGACCAAAGCCCAGATGTGCTGCAACGGGTTGCCAGATCAGCTAGCCCTGATATTCAAGAAATCATCCGACACAATGTTCAGGGTTTGCTTGGCATGCTGCCAGGGGAACAATTTGAGGTGAAAATCCAAACAAACCGCGATAATCTTGCCGGCTTGTTGGCATCGGCAATGATGACCGGTTATTTCCTAAGGCAAATGGAACAGCGCATGGAACTAGAGCGTTCCGTATTTGGTGTTGGCGGTGAAAATGACGATGGCGAGATTGAATTTTAATTTAAAAGTTTTTTGCTACAAAGTTTTAGTTCCAAACTTTTAGGCTAGCGGCACGAGTTTTAACTTTTCAAGTTTGCGATTAAAACTACGCAAAAACTCTCTGTTTGAAGCATTCAATACACTTGAATCTGTTGAATCTGCGCACCAACTCTTATACAAGTTTGTAAATGTAGTGCTGTTTACGGCCACCGGCGCATCGAAATGGGCGGGCAGCACCCATTTTATTGGCAATTCACTACATCGAAGTAACCAATCAGCCATTAACGACCTGTGCCTTGGGAAAACCAGTTCCTCAAGGATTGGGGCCACCTGCAAAGCACCGCCTTTGCTGAGTTGCTCAAAGTCTTGCTGCCAAGATTCCTGCCATCGAAATGGGAACAGGCGAAATACTTGGCTAACGGCGGCGGGGCGAAGGTAACAAGCAAATAAAACTAAACGACGCCAACCCTTAAGGCGTTTCTCCGGCGTGTCTAGCAGTGGCTCTTCACCATTTTCGCGAGCGTGGAAAAGTAAAGGCTTGGGATTGTTATCCAACAGTGCAGGCCTCCGGTCGGAAACGGCAATTAGGCCATCTGTAATCAACAAAGAGCCGCTGGCTTGGTGCAGGCAACAGGCTTCAAAAAAGGGCCCCGGCCCGAGGGGTACGGGCCCCAAGCCAAACCAATCGAATTGTTCAGGGTGAGGCGTTCCATCAACAAAAAGTTGCTTTACGCGTTGGCTTGGAAATCCCAACCAAGGCAGGGGTAAAGCGATTGGAAAACTCCATTGACCTGGGGTGACCCACACTTGGGCCCCTGGGAATGACCTTGCCAGGGGCGGCACACCAACCTTGTGCTCCAACCCAGAACTGGTGGGATGCACGATCGTGCATACGGCACCATGCTGAAGTTCAAGCTGCCTGATTAATTCCACACAGGCACTGGTGGTGGCCACCGCGCCATAGAGCAGCAGCCCCCCCTCAATCTTTACAACAAACATTCGGATCGGAACCGCCACATAAAAAACACCCTGCAACTGCTCCAAGGCCCATATCTGCCCTGGGATCAACTCCCTACATAGGGTTTTGCGCTGGCCATAGGGGTATAGGGGCAGCAGGGGCCACCAGGGCCAATTGTCGTTAGCCATGGCGGCTCAATTCGATCAATAAGGATAGGAATACCAGTGCTGGTTCCTGCCAATCGGTAAGATCCCCGCAACCGCAGCCCCAATGGATGGCAAACATCAACCACCCTCCCAGCCGCACGATGCTAAATCTTTTGCATGTGTTGCCTGCCTTTGCTGATATTGATCAGTTGCGCTTGAATGTAATTGTGGAATTAAACTCCATGACGATTAATAAATACGAACTAATAACAGAAACCGGACAGCTCAAGTTGGATCGCGTTGGTTATTCATCCCTTTCCTATCCTTTTGCCTACGGTTGCATACCCCGCACCTGGGATGAAGATGGCGATCCGTTAGATGTTGAAATCGTTGGAGTTACGGAGCCGCTAGTGCCTAACTCCTTGGTGGAAGCGCGGATTATTGGCATCATGACCTTTGATGATGGCGGTGAGGTAGACGACAAAGTTATCTGCGTTTTAGCTGATGACAAACGCATGGATCACATCACAAGCTATGAACAACTAGGTGCCCATTGGCTCAAGGAAACCACCTATTACTGGGAGCACTATAAAGATCTTAAAAAACCTGGCACATGCAAAGTAAATGAATTCCTCAACTGCAACGAAGCCGTGCGTATTATCAAGGAATGCGAGCAGCGCTACCTGGATACAATCGAGCCAAAACTTGTTAATTAATTAGGGCATTAGCTGGGGCCAGAAGCTGTTTTGCAACCGCTTCCCCCACCCGCAAACCGTCGATGCCAGCGGAGAGGATGCCCCCCGCATAGCCGGCACCCTCCCCTGCGGGGAACAGGCCTGGGGTGTTAACGCTTTGAAAGTTAACGCCCCTGCTAATCCGCACGGGTGAACTGGTGCGGGTTTCAACGCCAGTTAACAGCGCATCGCCGTAATCAAAGCCTGGAATCTGCTTAGCAAATGCAGGCAGGGCTTCTCTGATCGCTTCGATTAATTGAGTTGGTAGGGCTGTAGATAAATCGGTAGGTGTTACACCAGGGGCGTAGGAAGGCTGCAAAGGCCCTAAATCAAGGCTGGGCTGCCCTAATAAAAAATCTTCCAACCTTTGGGCTGGGGCGTTGTAGTTTTTTCCGCCCAATAAATAGGCGCGAGCCTCCAACTGGCGTTGGAAGGCAACGCCAGCCAATACACCGTTTGGATAATCAAGCTCGGGGTTAATGCCAACAACAATTCCACTGTTTGCATTGCGTTCGTTGCGGCTGTATTGACTCATGCCGTTCGTAACAACATGGCCCTCCTCCGATGTGGCTCCCACCACCAAACCACCAGGGCACATGCAAAAGCTATAAACACTGCGGCCATTGCTGGCATGGTGAACCAATTTGTAATCAGCGGCCCCCAAAAGTGGATGGCCAGCAAAATCTCCCCAGCGGGCCCGATCAATTAATTCTTGGGGATGTTCTATGCGAAAACCAACGGAAAAGGGTTTGGCCTCCATTTCCACACCCTGCAAGTGGAGTTGAGCAAAGGTGTCGCGGGCACTATGACCAATGGCAAGCACAGCTGCAGTGGTTGGAATTATTTCAGAGTTACTCAGTTGCAGGCCACGCAACTGGCGAGTGCCAGGATCCAAATCAAATCCCACCACCTGCTGCTCAAATCTCACCTCGCCGCCAAGGGCCTCAATTCGAGCCCGCAACTGGCGAACCACACCCACCAACTTAAAGGTACCAATGTGGGGTTTTTGCAGAACTAAGATCTCGGGATTAGCACCACTTTCCACAAATTCTTCAAGCACCCAACGGCCATGTTTTTTACTTTCTTTTACACCTGAATAAAGCTTGCCATCGGAAAAGGTGCCTGCTCCACCTTCACCAAATTGAGCGTTTGAGCGGGGATTAAATGGGCTGTTTCCCTTCCAAAAACCAAAGGTGTCAGCGGTGCGGTTATTAACCGATCGGCCCCGCTCTAGCAACAGGGGTTTAAAACCCTGTTGGGCAAGAAACAAGGCTGCAAAATATCCGCAGGGCCCAGCTCCGATAACCACTGGCCTTGCTTGAAGCCCTGCAGGAGCTGGTAATGAAGGCCTAATTAGTGGTTCTGGCGCAACACCCAATTGGGAATTACCACGCAGGCGACCAAGCACAGCCGCTTCGCTTGCAACTTCAACATCAACGCTATAAACCAATTCAATCGCCTGCTTATCACGGGCATCAATGCTGCGTTTTTTAATAATCAGAGGCCCTAATTCCCCCACTGATAATTTAAGGCGGCGAGCTACCGCCGCCAATAAATCATCGGCTGAATGGTTGAGGGATAGGGCCAGCTGATGGATACGAATCAAGCAAGCCGCGGTGCAATAAGTGCCACAGGTGCACTATCAATAACCGCCAAATCGAGGGGGAAGTTATGGGCGTTGCGCTCGTGCATAACCTCCATTCCCAAGCCAGCTCTGTTGATCATATCTGCCCAGGTGGAGATAACTCGCCCTTGGCTATCCAAGATCGACTGGTTGAAGTTGAAACCGTTCAGGTTGAAGGCCATCGTGCTCACGCCAAGGCTGGTGAACCAGATGCCCACTACGGGCCAGGCTGCAAGGAAGAAGTGCAGGCTGCGGCTGTTGTTGAAGGATGCGTATTGGAAGATCAAGCGACCGAAGTAACCGTGGGCAGCCACGATGTTGTAGGTCTCTTCTTCTTGACCAAACTTATAACCGTAGTTGTGGCTCTCATTTTCGGTGGTTTCACGCACCAAGCTTGAGGTAACCAATGAACCATGCATCGCAGAGAACAAGCTGCCACCAAACACACCGGCTACGCCGAGCATGTGGAAGGGGTGCATAAGGATGTTGTGCTCTGCCTGGAACACCAACATGAAATTGAAGGTTCCAGAGATGCCGAGGGGCATGCCATCGGAAAAAGAACCCTGCCCAAAGGGATAGATCAGAAAAACTGCAAAAGCAGCCGACAGGGGTGCGCTGTAAGCAACACAAATCCAAGGGCGCATACCCAAGCGGTAGGAGAGTTCCCACTGGCGTCCCATGTATGCAGAAATACCAATCAGGAAGTGGAAAACCACCAGTTGATAGGGTCCGCCGTTGTAGAGCCACTCATCAAGGCTGGCGGCTTCCCAGATGGGATAAAAATGAAGGCCAATGGCGTTGCTTGAGGGAATTACAGCGCCAGAAATAATGTTGTTTCCATAGAGAAATGAACCAGCAACGGGTTCGCGAATGCCATCTATGTCAACGGGAGGTGCGGCGATAAAAGCCACGATGTAGCAAATAGTTGCAGCCAGAAGGCAGGGAATCATCAGCACCCCAAACCAACCCACGTAGATGCGGTTATCGGTGCTGGTGACCCACTCGCAGAAGCTTTCCCAACTGCTAATGCGTCCGCTGCGAATGGCGGTAGACATAAGTTCGGTAACAAGGAATGGATTTCGCCCACAGGGGCGATAAAAAAAGACTAAGGATTCCGAACCAATTCACACAAAATATTTTCAGAACTTCGTTAAGTTGGATTAACTTGGGGCTCGATTGCCATTTGGTGCGCCTGCTGCTTTAGCCATTGGCGTGCTTGCTGACCAAATTGGGGCCAATCAAGCTTTTCTTGGGCAACAGCTTTTGCCACCAAGAGGGGCATTTCAAGCTTCAAATTGCCTAATTCAGCCACTGGCACACCCAACGAAAGGGCTAAATAATCAGCCATCGACCGCGCCACAACCCGGGTGAAATAGGCCGCAGCTAGGGCCTGCATCGCGCCCCCCACCAACCAGCTAACACCGTGCAATTTCAACAAACCAGCCACGGCCTGGCTGCCCCACTCAAGCGCGCCAAGGCCCATGGCAGTGCGCGCCAATTCCAAGGCAGCGGTTTGCAACTGATCCGCTGTCCATTCACAACGCCATAGGGCGGCCATTTCCTTAAGCAAAAGGCCATTAACAACGGCGAGCAGCAGCAGATCTGCAGAAGGCAGAGGCGAGGCGAATACCGCCGTTGCCACAAGCCATTGGCTGCGTTGCAAAAGGGGTTGGAGGCGTTTGCGGCGCTCAACCTCTAAAAGCACTTGCCACTCCTGATTCAATTGCCTCAAACAGCGCAACTGGGTAAGCCGTTTTTGCTGGGCGAGCGGTAACAAATCTGCTTTTAATGGGCCATCACAACTCAGCAAGGGCCACCTATCGCCCAACTCACAACTCCACTGCCTGAGGCAATCAAGCTCCCCCTCAGCCAAGAGCAAAGTGGGCATGGCCTGCGGCAAAGCCTCAAGCCAGCGAAGATCTGCCACGGTTGGTGCTCCGGAAAGCACATAAACCAAATGGTCGGCCTGCAGTAATGATTCAGGCCAATTCCATTCAACTGATTCCCTCGGCAGCGGCTGCGCCAGGTGCAATTGCAATGCTGATGATCCCGAAAATGCCGCTAAAATCTGGTTGCTTTGTTCAACAGTTGCTTCAGCGCCAGCCAACACCACGTGTCTGTCGGGGCGTTGGGCAAGGCAGCAAATCTGATCGAGCCGGCTTTGCATCGGGCCGGTGGCAAAACCCAAGGCTTCAAATTGCTCAATTAATTTCTGGCAGTGCTTTTGCATACCATCAACACCTTCGGGCAATTGGCCAACGGTTGGTTTTTTATTGCGCTGCAATAGCCATGCAGCAGCGCCAGCAAATGCCGCCAGGCTCAGGGGCGTACCCAATCCGTGAATAAACTCCCCAACAACCATTCCGCCCGCAAGGGTGAAACCACCACCAATCAATACGGAAGCGGCCAGGCGGTTACGAAAGGGAATGGGGAAAACCGAGTTGGCCATCACTTGCCACTGCGCCTACCAGTTCTAAGCCACAAGCGCCAAACTGGTATTGCTTTTTTTGAATTTTATTCAGCACTTTGCTTCAGTGATCAAAACCATATTTAGCGAGCTACCTCAGCTGCAAAAGCAGTTAAACAACTGCCAACAAGATCTCAAACAGGCCAAAAACTGGCATGCCGATCTACCTGTGCCCCTGCTAGATCGCTGCTGGTTGAAATTGGAGGTGCTTAAGGTCGCTGAATTGCTTTGCCGCCTCCCGGTGGATGCCAGCGCCCATGCTCCCGAATTGGTGCGTTTTCAGGAATTGCGCAATCAAGGCCACAATCCTGATTTAGCTGAACGGATCTGTTGGGATGAATTCACTGCCGAAGCCTGCCACCTGGCCCTGCGGCGCTATTGGGAGGCCCAGGAAACCCCAAAATATTTATGGAATTTAGATAGCTACCTAAACCTTTTGCGGCGCTACCGCAGCAATGTGGAGCAGGGCAATCTGAGCATGCCCCTACTGATCCTGCCGAGGGGATCCGATCGCCAACTCTTGCAATGCCACTGGCTTTAAAAACAACAGGGGGCAGGCGATAGGTCAAACTGGTTCGCTGCAAGCGGTAACGGCGACATGCCCGACCAGGAAAGGGGCCAACGGGGCGGTGAAAGAAGAGACGGAGGTGAGCGCCCAGGTGGTGGCGATCGCCGTGATGGTGGTGGTGGTGGTTTTCGCATTCGCCTAAGCGACAACGAACTACGGGCGGCACGCACCATTCAAGATGCTTTCCAGCTGCGTTCAACGGTTGCAGTATTGGGTTTTGCATTGCGCACGGTTGCCCAGCTCCTCGAGCAGGGCGCCCTATCCGAGCTTGTGGAGGCCCAACAACAGCAGCCACGGGAGCGAAACGAGCGGGGAGAACCCAGGGACAGGGGTGTAAGAGCTGAGAGGGGGGAGAGGGAGGAGAGGGTAGAAAGGGCACCAAAGCCAGATCCCTTCGCTCGCCCGAGCAAACCAGTTGTTGAAGTTGAAGAACCAGAGGTTGAAGAATCTGTGGCTGAAGAAATAAGCGAGGAAACTCCTAGCGAAGAGAGTACGCCTGAATCAGAAACTACAGTAGAAAGCTAATGACAAAACCCAGGGTTCTCTCTGGCGTTCAACCTACCGGTAGTTTGCATCTAGGCAATTGGCTTGGGGCAATACGCAACTGGGTAGATTTGCAAAATAGCCACGACACATTTTTTTGTGTTGTAGACCTTCATGCGATCACAGTTCCCCATGACCCAAAAAAATTAGCAGCAGACACACTCAACACCGCTGCTCTTTATTTGGCCTGCGGCATAGACCCAAGCAAAGCAACGGTATTTGTTCAGAGCCAAGTTGCAGCCCATTCGGAATTATGTTGGCTACTGAATTGCCTCACGCCGTTAAACTGGCTGGAGCGGATGATTCAGTTCAAGGAAAAAGCAATTAAACAAGGCGACAATGTGTCTGTTGGTCTGCTTGATTATCCCGTTCTAATGGCCGCTGATATTCTTTTATATGATGCAGATTTAGTACCCGTTGGAGAAGATCAAAAACAACATCTAGAGCTTGCAAGAGATATTGCACAGCAACGGGTAAACAGTCGATTTGGCAGCGAGGAGCAACCAATTCTCAAGGTACCGAAGCCTTTAATTCTTAAGGAGGGTGCCCGCGTTATGAGCCTCACAGATGGCACAGCCAAAATGAGTAAAAGCGACCCAAATGAAGGTTCCCGCATTAACCTTTTAGACCCTCCCGAAGTAATTATAAAGAAAATAAAACGAGCTAAAACCGATCCTCAAATCGGCCTTGAAATCAACAATCCAGATCGGCCAGAAGCCTCGAATCTTTTGGGTATCTACACTTTGATAAGCGGTTTAGAAAAACAGGCAGTGTTAGACGAATGTGCATCAATGGGTTGGGGGAAATTCAAGCCCCTACTTGCCGATGCATTGGTTGAAGCCCTGAGGCCAGTTCAAAATAATTATCACTCGATAATTGCAGACGCAACTGAATTAAATATTATTTTGGAGCAGGGCAGACAAAAAGCAACTGAAGTTGCAACTAAAACTATTTCTGGCCTGCGGGAAGCAATGGGATTTTTAGCTTATTAATAATTACTTAAAATAAGCTATTTAGTAATCTTTTCCATCGCATCTATTCCGTAATCGGCCGGCACTTTGCACCGTTTCGCAGCCTGCTGCCAGGCCCTATCAAATAAATGCCAACGAAAACTGCGCGGATCACTTCTAGTGTGGCTGCGATCAACGGCTCCATGGCTGGTTATTCGGCGCATTGGTATACCCCAACGCAACTGCCAAACTAAAACCTGCTTAGCTAATTGTTCATATTGTGGATTGCTATAACCACTGTGGCCATCGCCGCTACCGGAGCCATCATTTGGGCTTACCAAACTAATATGTAAGGCCACATTATTTATAGAACCGCCAGCCAAGGCAGTTTTAGCACCGTTGTGACGGATGCTGAAATCACCCCAGGCGCTCCAGCCAGCACCAAAAGCCCGTAATTCATCTGGAACTAAACGATATAAGCTGCCGTTTCTTGCTAAAACGAAATGGTAACTAACCTGATTTAAATCATTCGGATGGGGCGTAGCAAAGAGCTGCAGTGTTTCAGCTAAAGGTAGAACTGTTTCATGCAGCACAATTAAACTTGGTTTATTTGGCACCCACCTGCCAGCTTTATCAAAGGGTCGGCGTATTCCATAATTGCTTGCATCAACAGGGCTAGTAGTTTCCTTTATCCCTAAACTTTTGCGGCAAAGTTCGGCCCCCTTGAGGTTTGGGGCCAAAAGTGCTGCCATGCCACTGGCTTTGCGAGCCTGTTCGGGCTGAAAACCCAGGAGAAAGATCGAAACACAAGGGATTGCCCCAGCAAACAATCCTGCAAGAAACCAGCCAAACTTGTTTGAAAATTTCAAGGTTCCCGGTAAACAACACGTCCCAAATGGTTATTGGAAACATCCAAAAGATCGGCATGCAAAAGCCTATCTATCTCAGCTCGCACCGCAAGCGTATCGATTTGGCCCCTGGGCTCCAGGGCAAGTACAGCATCATTAATACTGAAACCAGCTGGGCCACTGCGGCGAGCCAACTGCAGCAATTGATGCTCGATCGGATCGTGCTGCTCCTTAAGCAGCAATGGGGCATTGGCAGAATCCACCAGGCCCGGAATCAAAAATAAATCTAGAAGTTGACCAATGCCACAGAGGCCGGCGGTGAATAAATAGATGATTCCACTGATCGGCCGGCGGTTATAGAAGCGCTGCACACCACAAACCCCCAGCAGTGACAGGCACCAAAATGCATAGGAGATATCCACTCGCCTCAGTTTGTGCATTAAGGCCTGGCGGAATATCGATGTTCTAGGAAGCGGGCTCACGGCTCGGGGCAACAAATCAAGCTGCGTCCATTAGAGCTGATCCCGTCCCCCCAGATCTGCTTGCGTAAGATCAAGGTTGCCAGGAGTTGCATAGGTGCCGGAATCAACCACTGAGGTTCAAGTTCCCCTCACCCTGCCCAAAACCAGTGAAGACCCAGAATTATTAAAAATTCGACATTCCATGAGCCATGTGATGGCCATGGCTG
The DNA here is from genome assembly GCF_024345595.1 of Synechococcus lacustris Maggiore-St4-Slac. Taxonomy (NCBI): domain Bacteria; kingdom Bacillati; phylum Cyanobacteriota; class Cyanophyceae; order Synechococcales; family Synechococcaceae; genus Synechococcus; species Synechococcus lacustris. The sequence goes on from NZ_JAGQBK010000004.1 coordinate 115,259, forward strand.
TGCAGCAGCTGTTTCCAGCTGCAAAGGTAACGATTGGCCCTTGGACAGAAACTGGCTTTTACTACGATTTTGATAATCCGGTTCCCTTCAGTGAAGCGGATTTAAAAGCAATCAAAAAGGAGATGGGCAAAATCATCGCAAGGCGTTTGCCTTTGCAGCGCCTTGAGGTAACAAGGGCTGAGGCGGAAGCCAAGATCATTGCCAATAACGAGCCCTACAAACTTGAAATCCTTGCTGGCTTAAAGGAACCGATAACGCTCTACACCCTTGGCGATACCTGGTGGGACCTCTGCGCCGGGCCCCATGTGGCCCACACCGGTGAATTAAATGCCAAGGCATTTGAGCTGGAAAGTGTTGCTGGAGCCTATTGGCGCGGCGACGAAACAAAAGCGCAACTGCAGCGGATCTATGGCACTGCCTGGAGAACGCCAGAGCAATTAACCGAATACCAAAGGCGTAAGCAGGAAGCCCTCCGCCGCGACCATCGCCGCATTGGCAAGGATCTTGAACTTTTTTCGATCGAAGATGAAGCTGGGGCTGGCCTTGTTTTTTGGCATCCCCGCGGCGCTCGCATGCGCCTGCTGATCGAAGATTTTTGGCGTGGCGCCCATTTTGATGCTGGTTATGAGTTGCTCTATACCCCCCATGTGGCTGATATCAGCCTCTGGAAAACATCAGGACACCTTGATTTCTACGCTGAAAGCATGTTTGGCCCCATGCAGGTGGATGAACGTGAATATCAATTGAAACCGATGAATTGCCCTTTTCATGTTCTAACCTATGCAAGTAAGTTGAGAAGTTATAAAGAATTACCAATTCGCTGGGCCGAGCTTGGCACCGTATATCGCTATGAACGGCCTGGGGTAATGCATGGGTTGATGCGGGTGCGAGGCTTCACCCAGGATGACGCCCATGTTTTTTGCTTACCGAATCAAATAGGCGATGAAATATTAAAAATACTAAATCTCACTGAGGAAATATTATCCACATTTGATTTCACCAATTATGAAATCAACCTCTCCACAAGGCCAGAAAAATCAATCGGTGATGATGCCGTTTGGGATTTGGCAACAAACGGATTAATTGAGGCCCTAAACCGCAAGGGATGGAGCTACAAGGTAGATGAAGGTGGTGGAGCCTTCTATGGCCCTAAAATTGATCTAAAGATTGAAGATGCCATCGGCAGGATGTGGCAATGCTCCACGATTCAGCTGGATTTCAACTTACCTGAACGTTTTGATTTGGAATATGTTGCTGCCGATGGCAGTCGCCAAAGGCCAATCATGATCCACCGGGCCATATTTGGCTCCCTGGAAAGATTTTTTGGAATTATGACCGAAAACTATGCCGGCGATTTCCCCTTTTGGCTAGCACCTGAACAAATACGCCTTCTGCCTGTTACGGATGAGGTGATCGGTTATGCCGAAGCGATCCAGGCTGAATTTCAGAAGGCGGGGATTCGCAGCACAATCGATAGAAGCGGAGAGCGCCTTGGGAAATTAATCAGGAATGGCGAACAACAAAAGATTCCTGTTCTTGCTGTTATTGGCATTCAGGAGGCGGAACAGCAAAGCCTTAGCTTGCGCAGTAGACGCCAGGGGGACCTAGGAATTGTTTCAAAAACAAATTTATTGGCTGCTGCCCAAGAGGCCAATCACAAACGAAACTCAAATTTAACTTTTACAGCATAGATAAGCATTAGTTTAGTAACGAACAAAAATTTTTTATGTCGCTTTTATTAGCTGGTGATCTGGGGGGTACAAAAACCCTCCTGGCCCTTTATGAATCAACGGGTAATCAACTCAATTGCCTCACTCAAAAGCGCTTCGGTTCAGCTGAATGGCCCCACCTGCTGCCAATGCTGCAAACCTTTCTTGGCGAACAGCTAAAAACTGGTTTGCGCGTAGATGCAGCCTGTATTGCCGTGGCCGGGCCAGTGCAGCACGGCAAAGCCACAATCACCAACCTGGCCTGGGACCTCGATCAACAGGAATTGGCAACCAGTAGTGGCTTAGCGCAACTGGAGTTGGTTAATGATTTTGCCGTTTTGGTTTATGGCCTACCCCATTTGAACAGTGAGCAACAAGTAACCATTCAGGTGGGCAGTGCAGATCCAAATGGCCCGATCGCCATCATCGGCGCCGGCACCGGGCTCGGAATGGCAAGGGGTTTTCAACATCATGGTGAGCTGTTATCCCTTGCAAGTGAGGGGGGCCATCGGGAATTTGCACCGCGAAATAGCGATGAAATTCTCTTGGAGGGCTGGTTGCGCAAGCACCTAGGAGTTGATCGCCTCTCGGTGGAAAGGGTGGTGAGTGGCACAGGCCTTGGCCTTATTTATCTCTGGCTTGAGCACTGCGGCGCAGTAGAAGAGCATTTCCCCCTTTCTGAAGCAGCTAAGGCCTGGCGGGATCTTCCCCCCGGCAGCCCCAATCGCCCCGATCTTCCAGCCCTTGTGGCCAAACAAGCTGCCAATGGGGGGCCCATAGCCAGCCGTGCCCAAGAGATTTGGCTTGGCGCCTACGGCTCTGCAGCCGGCGACCTAGCTGTTCATGAAATGGCTTCTGGCGGTTTATGGGTTGGTGGTGGCACCGCCAATAAACAACTGGATGGTTTGAAGTCGCAGGCTTTCCTTAGCGCCATGGCGAAAAAGGGACGCTTCAGTGAATTTGTAGGAAATCTGCCTGTAAAAGCCCTGGTTGATTCAGATGCCGGTTTGTTCAGCGCTGCCTGCAGGGCACGGGTGCTGGCAGAGTGCGCCTAGCAGAGGAATCGCCATGGAGGCGAACGGCCATAGGGCAGCGCCATCCCAACCAAAAATAGGGGAGGCTGTGTTGGTGAATGTGCCAGCCACAACCGCAAATCTGGGCCCTGGCTTTGATTGCCTTGGTGCAGCCCTGGAATTGGGCAACAGGTTTCAACTCACCGTGCTGGAGGGAGGTGGCGGGCGATTTGAACTGGTGATCGAGAGCAGCGATGGCTCCCATCTGCGCGGAGGCCCAGACAACCTTGTTTACCGTTCAGCCCAACGGGTATGGCGAGAGGTGGGCATGGAGCCCATGGCCTTGGAGGCAAGGGTTCACCTGGCGGTTCCTCCAGCTAGGGGCTTGGGCAGCAGTGCCACCGCGATTGTGGCCGGCTTAATGGGGGCAAACGCCTTGATGGGGGAACCCTTAGGCAAAGAAAAACTACTTGAATTAGCAATCGACATTGAGGGCCATCCCGACAATGTTGTGCCGTCTTTGCTTGGGGGTTTATGCCTAACGGCCAGGGCGGCATCCCACCGCTGGCGGGTGGTGCGCTGCGACTGGCATCCCACGGTTCAAGCGGTGGTAGCAATTCCCACAATCCGCCTTTCCACAGCAGATGCCCGCCGGGCAATGCCAAAACACATCGGCATTCCAGATGCTGTTGCGAATCTGGGCTCGCTAACCCTGCTACTGCAAGGTTTACGCACGGGCAATGGCGATTTAATTGCCGATGGCATGCACGATCGCCTGCACGAGCCCTACCGCTGGCCCCTGATCCAAGGGGGCACCGAGGTGCGGAAGGCCGCCATGGGCGCAGGAGCATGGGGCTGCGTAATCAGTGGAGCTGGTCCTAGCTTGTTGGCCCTATGCCCACCAGAAAAAGCTGTTTTGGTGGCCGAGGCAATGGCAAAAAGCTGGGAAGAACGGGGAGTGGGTGCAAGAACAGAAATCCTGCCCCTGCAAAAAGGTGGCAGCAGTTGGAGCAACGCCGCAGAAATTAGCTGAGTAGAACTACTCAGCTGGTGAGGTCAAACTGGTAGGTTGGCCACTGCCCGGTGCTGGTGGCAAACGTTGGATCTAAGCCTGATCGTGTTGCTGCCTCTGGCGGGCGTGCTGATTTTGGCCCTATTGCCGGCGGGCTGGCAAAAGAGCTGTAGGTGGGTGGCTTTAAGCACCCTGCTAGCCGACCTTGGCTTGATGATTTGGTCCTTTTGGCGCCATTTCGATCCAACCTTGGGCAGCTTGCAGTTGGTGGAGCGCATTAACTGGCTGCCTGCCATGGGCCTGCAATGGTCTTTGGCCGCCGATGGAGTTTCAGCACCGCTGGTTTTGCTCAGCGGCCTCGTAACGATGCTTACGGTGGCAGCGAGCTGGAAGATCGAACTCAAGCCAAGGCTCTATTTCGCCCTTCTTTTGGCCCAGGCATCAGCCCAAGCGGTTGTGTTTTTATCCCAAGATTTTCTCTTGTTCTTCTTGGCCTGGGAACTTGAACTGGTGCCAGTATATCTACTAATCGCAATCTGGGGCGGACAAAAAAGACAATATGCAGCTACAAAATTCATTCTCTACACCGCAACTGCATCATTACTAATACTAATTAGCGGCCTTGCTCTAGCTTTTCATGGTGAGGGATTCACCTTGAATTTACAAGAACTATCACAACGCAGTTATAGCGGTAATTTTGGTTTACTTTGCTACCTTGGGTTTTTAATTGGATTTGGCGTAAAACTTCCTATATTTCCCTTGCATACCTGGCTGCCAGATGCCCACGGTGAGGCCAATGCCCCTGTTTCAATGCTCCTTGCTGGGGTGCTACTGAAAATGGGTGGCTATGCGATTCTCCGTTTTAATGTGCAGATGTTGCCGGAAGCCCATCTAAAATTAGCGCCAGCCTTAATGGTGCTGGGAATTGTAAATATTGTGTATGGAGCCCTGAATGCATTCGGGCAAGACAATGTGAAAAGGCGCATTGCCTGCAGCTCTGTGAGCCACATGGGATTTGTGCTTCTAGGAGTTGCGGCTGTTAATGATTTGGGTTTGAACGGAGCGATGCTGCAAATGATCAGCCATGGCTTGATAGCAGCGGGCTTATTTTTTGTTACTGGTGTTTTTTATGAACGCACTAAAACATTATCAATTCCAAACATGGGTGGACTGGCAAAGGTTCTGCCAATTACATTTGCATTATTTCTAATTACTTGCCTTGCCTCATTAGCCCTACCTGGAATGAGTGGCTTTGTGAGTGAAATAACAGTGTTTCTAGGTATAACAAGTAATGATAGCTTTACCATAGGCTTTAGGGTGATAACTATTGTTTTATCTGCAATTGGCTTAATCCTAACGCCAATGTATTTATTAAGTATGTGCAGAAGAGTATTTTTTGGACCCCGTATCCCAGCCCTTGCAACTCTTGGCGACATGAACCCGAGGGAATTAACGATTGCACTTGTGTTGGTGGTGCCAACTCTCATGATCGGCTTTTGGCCCCGCCTTGCCAGCGGCATATACGACGCCACCACAGACGCAATCTCCGCCCAAATCCACAGCTCCCTTGTGGCCCTACTAGAAATGTCATCCGCCATCGGCTGAGCCCATGACCGTTGCTGAATTAGCCAACTTAGAACTCCTAAAAGGCAAGGGCTTACCTCAATTCGATGCGATTGATGCTTCCCAAGTAAACGAAGGCATCCCAGCCCTGCTGCTGGATTTAAAAGAGCAGCTTGATTCGCTAGAACTTTTGATTGAAGCCGAAGAAAAGGCTGGAAATATTCTTCAATGGAACCAGTTGATGGCTCCACTGCAGCAGCTGGGCGAAAGGCTTAGGTGGAGTTGGGGTTTGGTTTGTCACCTGTTGGGGGTGTGCAATAACCCAAGCCTGCGGGAGGCCCATCAGCAAAATCAAGCAGCGGTGGTGCAATTCTCTAGCCGTATTGCCCAATCAAAACCCATTTATCGGGCCCTATTAGCCCTTGAACAACAAGATGAAAGTTTAGATAATTGCCAAAAACGTATTATCAAATCTGAATTACTCGGAATGCGGCTGAGGGGTGTGGGTTTAGCAGCAGATCAACAGGAGATATTTAATCAGTTAAGCGAACAATTGAGTGCGCTTGCCACAAGTTTTAGCAATAATCTGCTTGATAGCACTGCAAATTGGAGCTTATTACTAACGGATGAGAGTCAAATTGCAGGCTGTCCCCATAGCTTAAGAGAACTTTTAGCTCAAGCTGCCCGTGAAAAAGACCATCCTGATGCCAATGCAAATAATGGACCATGGCTATTGGGTTTAGATCAACCGCGCTATGGACCATTTATGCAATTTAGTGAATCGAGGCAACTCAGGGAAAAATTATATAGGGCTTTTATTAGCAGGGCAGCCACTGAACCAAACAACAATCAACAATTAACATCTGAAATCCTTAAATTACGTCAACAGAAAGCCGAATTACTTGGCTATGCAAATTGGGCAGAGGTGAGCCTTGCAACCAAAATGGCTCCATCTGTTGCGGCAGTAGAGGGGCTATTGGAGGATTTAAGGAATCCAAGCATTGAATTTGGCAAGCAGGAGTTGGCTGAATTAATGGCATTGGCTCCGAATAAAACCAAGCTAGAAGCCTGGGATATGAGCTATTTAAGTGAAAAGTTAAGGCAGGAACGTTTCAACCTAGATAGTGAAGCATTACGCCCGTGGTTTCCCCTGCCCCAGGTACTAGATGGATTGTTTGCCCTCTGCGAAAGGATCTTTGCAATTCGAATTGAAATAGCCGATGGCCAAGCGCCCATTTGGCACCAAGATGTGCGCTACTTCAAAGTGTTTGAGGCCGATACAGGTAGCCAACTGGCCTCCTTCTACCTCGACCCCTACAGCAGGCCAGGTAGTAAACGTGGTGGAGCCTGGATGGATGAATGTTTAGGTCGGCAGCGTAATAGTGAAGGCGAAATAGTATTACCAGTTGCCTATTTAATTTGCAATCAAAGCCCACCGGTAGGTGAAACCCCTAGCTTGATGACCTTCAATGAAGTTGAAACCCTATTTCATGAATTCGGCCACGGCTTACAGCATATGCTCACAACTGTGGAGCAACCGGAAGCAGCCGGCATAAACGGTGTTGAGTGGGATGCCGTTGAATTGCCAAGCCAATTCATGGAGAACTGGTGCTACGAAGAAAAAACGCTTAATTCCATTGCTCGCCATTGGCAAAGCGGTGAACCATTACCGAATCAGGAACGCCAAAAACTATTTAAGGCCCGCAATTTCATGGCTGGTGCCGCCACCCTAAGGCAGGTGCATCTCGCCTTAACAGACCTCCATTTACATGCCCATTGGCGCGCTGATTCTGGCGTTAGCCCTGAGCAAATGCGGCGGCAAATTGCTTTAAATACAACCTTGTTACCGCCACTTGAAGAAGATGCAATGCTTTGCAGCTTTGGGCATATCTTTGCTGGTGGTTATTCCGCTGGTTATTACAGTTATAAATGGGCAGAGGTATTAAGTGCCGATGCCTTTGCTGCCTTTGAAGAGGTGGGCTTAGAGAATGAAGTCGCCCTACAAGCAACTGGCAGACGCTTTCGCGCAACGGTTTTAAGCCTTGGGGGTAGCAGAGCGCCCCAAGAGATTTTTGAGCAATTTCGTGGTCGCCCCCCCTGCGCTGCTGCCCTACTAAAACATTCGGGGTTAACCCATTAATCACGGCGCCGGCGCACGGCTACGCAACCGTTAAAACCTGCTATTGGCGCATTGCACTTCCGCAGTTCTATTTCGAATGGCATCACTCCATAAATTGAATCAATAGTTTTAATTACTTGCTCCGAAAAGCATTCAATTGTTTGGCAATTTATTTGCCTAGCAAGTTGCCTTATCGATTCAATCACATCTGCATAGTTAAGCGTTTTTGTTAGATCATCATTTTCCCCAGCCGCTGCTAGGGGTAAATATAGGTTGATATCCAACTCAAACCATTGGCCATATTTACGTTCCCATTCGAGAACCCCCACATGGGCCCAAAGCCGAAGCCCACGGATAATAACGGCATCATTCATTTACTTAAAGTGCTAAATCTTGATGTTTAAATTTGCTTTCGCCGCTGCTATAGGAGCTAACCACTTGGCCGCTTCCGCGCAACCTATAGCGATAGGTAACCAAACCCTCTAGGCCAACGGGTCCCCTTGGAGGCATTGTTTGGGTACTTATGCCAACCTCTGCGCCAAAGCCATAACGAAATCCATCGGCGAATCTAGTTGAACAATTGTGATACACACCAGCGCTATCAACCCTGGCAAGAAATTGTTCAGCTGTATTGGCATCACTGCTGCAAATGGCATCTGTATGACGGGAGCCATAACGCTCTATGTGGGCTAGGGCCGTTTCAAAATCAGGCACCACTCGTATGGCAAGGATTAAATCTAAATATTCCTCACTCCAATCAAACTCTTGAGCAGCCTTGCCAACACCATGGCGTTGCGCTTCAGAATCACCCCGCAATTCCACCCCAGCTTGCAGCAGAGCTGGCACCGCCGCCTGAAGGAAATCAGCTGCCACCTCTCGATGAACTAGAAGGGTTTCCAATGCATTGCAAGCAGCTGGATATTGCGTTTTACTATCTAATGTAATAGCTACGGCTTGATTAATATCTACTATGCGATCAATATATAAATGGCACACCCCATCCGCATGGCCTAAAACAGGAATGCGGGTGTTGTCTTGAATAAAACGAACCAATTCATTAGACCCGCGCGGAATTATCAAATCAACCAAGCCATCGAGTTTTAATAGGGCAAGACTTTCCTCCCTACTGGTGAGCAATGCAAGCGCATTGGGATCTACCACTGATCGTTGCAAACCATCCTGCAACGCCTGCATAATTGCTGCGCAACTTGCAATCGCTTCTCTACCGCCTTTAAGGATTGCCCCATTACCAGATCGAATCGCAAGGGCTGCAATTTGAATAACAGCATCGGGTCGAGCTTCAAATATCACCCCTAAAACACCGAGCGGAACACTCACCCGCTCCAATAAAAGCCCATCATCCAAAGCTCGATGCAACTGGCGGCAACCGAGGGGATCCGACAAGCCGGCCAATTGCCTAACCCCTGCTATCGCAGCATCTAACTTGGCTCGATCCAGCTTTAGCCTCGCCAGCAAAGCCGGTGCCAATTCCTCTGCCGCAGCAGCAGTTAGATCCTCAGCATTTGCCTTAAGGATCGTTTCCCCATGCAGTTCAAGGGAATCGGCCATCGCAAATAGGGCCTGCTGCCTTTCGGCATTGCTGCAGCGGGCCAGAACAAGGGCATGGCGCCTAAGGCTTGCAGCCCTAGCCAATAGTTCAGGGCTGGGGTTTGCAATCGGATTGCTTAGGGCTGGAGCCATGGCTGCTTTGGATTTTTTCTTGCAAATATCATCACTGCCCAGGGGTGAGCAGTTTGTTGAGCGCCAGCCGAGCCGCCCCAAGGCGACCAGCCCCATTACCTAAGGCGGCGGGCAAGATCGCTAAACCCTCGCGGCTAGGAGCTAAAACCCGGCGCTGCACCTCAGCCTTTAGGGCGGGGGCGAAATAGGGAAAAGCAGCACTCAGGCCACCGCCTAAAAGCAGCCGCTGGGGAGTGAAGCAATAAATCAAAGAGCTGATGCCACAACCAAGCAAAGCGCCATAACGGTGCCAGGCAGCCAGGGCACTTTGATCACCGGTGGCAGCCAATCTGGATAACTCAGCTGGGGCGTGGCCGCTTGCTTTTGTGAGGGCAGAAATACTGCAAAAGCTTTCAATGGAGCCATTATTGCCACTATTGCAAGCTGGGCCATTGGGATCAAGACCAATTAAGCCAGGCTCCACCGCCGCACCATTACAACCCAGAAATAATTGGCCAGCAATTATTACCCCGCCACCAACTCCTGTACCTAAAGTAAGCAACACAAGATCATCAAATCCTTTACCAGCCCCCCTCCAATGTTCACCATATACGGCGCAGTTACCATCATTTCCGAGCACCACAGGTAGATTTAATTTTGTTTCCAACCAATCGGCCAGAGGCACATCCTGCCAACCGGGTAAATTAATACATATACGGGCGATTCTGCCTGTGCCATCAATTGGTCCTGGGATACCAACGCCAATAACTGAAGCTTGATGCTCAGGATCTAACTGATGAATCATTTCTATTAACTTAGAACATATGGCTTCCGGTGTAGCTGGGGATGGAGTTGGTTGGTTTAGTTCAGCAAGCAAATCACCAGCTTGATTAAAGCGAGCTAATTTCAAACCAGTGCCACCAACATCAACACCGATCAATTGAGCTTGATTTTGCCTGATTCCAATCATCAGCTCCTCCAAATAGCTTTAGTAGGGAAAGAACAAAATTGCACTTAGAAGCGGAAAAATAATTGAACCTGGCTTTGCCAGCGGCCCTGTTGGTCAAAGGACCCCTGTAAACCTAAGTTGTCGGTGGCTTGGAAGCGCAAGGTGGCCTCTGGGGGAATGTCGCTGCGATTAGGCGCTGCCAATACAGATAAATTAATTCGATCCGTAATATCCAAACCCACCTCTGAACCGAGCACCAATTTGGATGGCACCCTTCGATTACTGCTGGTGGAGCTAGTGGAATTAGCTACGTATGGATCAAGGAAAGCTGGGTATAAAGCCACGTTGAGCCTTTGACCCAGCAGTTCAGAAAAACCACCAACAACAGGTGTGAGCAGGGTTTGACCTAAAACCGTTACCAATGCCGTGCCCGCATCCCCCCCGGCCAAACCAGCCAAGGAATTACCACCCAAAAGGGCGATCAAACGCTCCCGCGGCAGTGGGGGAAAACTACGCAATTCAAGGTTGTCGCCGATGCGATCCGCTGGGCCTTGAACCTTCACAAGCACTTTTACTAAGTTAAGGCGATCAAGATTTGAATAGCTGCCCTGTAATTGATCACCGCTCTGGGGGCCCGCCCGCTCACCACTGCGCACCTGATCAGAAACCCTTGTTGTTAGGGCTAAATCGAGGTAAGGAATAAGCCCAAGGGATGGGGTGAAAACCGCCACGTTTGGGCTGTTGTTATCAAGGCGCAAACTGCTGGTAAATACATTGATCCTGCCCTGCAATAGTCGTACCACCCCAGAAAGTTGAATATCTGGTCCCAAGATGCCATTTAAACTAACTAAACCAGCCAAACTAAAATCTGCAACCGGCGGAGCTGTTATGCGTAGATCAGGCCCAAGAGTTAAGCGTAAATCTTTTAATTTCAAGATCCCAAATGCAGGAATGGCTTGGCGCAGTGCCACCCCAGAACTTGATTCAACAGTTGGGCCTAGCAACACCAGCGGTTGCTGAAATTGCCATTTGATTTCTGGCAACCTTTGCTCTAGCGGTATTTTTTTGCCATTAGCTCCAGCCAACTGGGTTGCTGCCAGTTGCAATCGACCATTGCTCAGAGCGAGCTCACCTCCAAGTTCGGGCTTAAGTAAAGTGCCAGTAAGTAATAGCTCTCCATCGCTACGCAGCCTGAGGTTTTGCTGTTGAATAGGAACATTATTAAAGCCAATTTTAACTCCTTTGGGATCACTTTGATCGGAGATATTAATTAAAGGCAAACTACCTTTAGCTTCGATATTTCCGCTGCCAACAGAGGCGCTAAACTCTTCAATAACCAGCCGTTTAAAATCAAAAAACAAGGCCGCTTGCAGCTTATTTAATGTTTGGCCCGCCACCTTAATTTCCGCGTCGCGAAGGCGAATAAAACCGTTGGCAATCGGTTTTTGACGGCTACCACGCACCAATAACTGAAGATCTGCCGAACCCTCACGCCATTCCATGGTGCTTTTGAGTAGGGCCGCAAGGAATATCAAACCGTCGTTTCTACTTGAAAGACGGAGTTCCATTCCCTCCTGCGTTGGGTTTAGGGGTAGCCGACCGCTTAGGTCGATACTGCTGCTGGCGGCGCCGCCCCTGAGGGCAAGATCCAAATCCAAAAGCTTATTTTTTAATTCAATTCGGCCCCGCTCAAGCCGCAGCACTTGGTTGCGCAACATGCCTTGCTCAAGTGCAAGTTCCACCTGGATACCTTGATCAGCCTTGCCACTGCTCCACTTCCCCCTACCGCTGAGGGCACCGCGCAAACCCGATGGCACTGGCGTAAGCAGGGCAATCAAGCCAATGGGCAAGCCACTAAAGCTGAAATCACCACTCCCCTGGCCCTGAATAGAAACCACAAAGGGTTGCAATTGCAGCGGCTTATCAAAGTTCTGAGCCTCAAGCCAGATCTGCCCCCGGGCAGCAGCAGAGAGATTTAATTGCCTGGTGTTGGGTCCCCGCAAACTGATATCGGCATCCATCAGGCCCCGCAGGGCCTCCGGGGAAGTGCGGCCATTGCCTGAATCAACGCTGCGCGCCGCAGCAACTTGAGCTTCAGCCTGGCGCAACAACAGCAATTGACCATCCAGGTTTTCCCCTAGGGTTGCAATATCAAGGCCAAGCAGATCAACAGCCTTGCCTTGACCAAACTTATTTAGCGGTTGACTAAAGCTTTGCCAGAGGTTCCAAATCGCCTTTGGCTGTAGGCGACGCCCCCGCGCCTGTAGATCTAATTGACCGGCAATTGCACCTTTTGCAATCAGGCTTACTTCAGCACCATCACCTGAATCCAAGTTTGCCTTGATGGCATAGCCAGGGCTGCGTAATTTACCGCTGAGAACAATTGATTTTCCGCGCCATAGGGCGATGGCTGGCCGTTGCCAAATGGCAGAACCCGCCAAGGAAAAAGGCGCCCTCTCCAGATTGCCACTGCCCGTAAGGAAGCCGCCAAACAACAACGGCTTGCGCCCCCGTAGCTGCCACCGCAGGGGTTCTAAAGGCCATTGCTGCGCCCACCAGCGGTAACCAGCGGCGGCGGCAACCAGCCGCAATTCACCTGGGCCTTGTTGCCAGCTGAGATTTTGCAGTGCCCCAGCCCGCCAGTTGCCAGTGATCAATCCAGATCCTGAACGCAACCAAAAATTGTTTTGTTGCCACTTTCCGCTCCATTCACCCGGCAGCTGTAGGGGCCCATAGGCGGGATTTTGCAGCAATAGCTTTCCCTGCAAAACTGGTTTTTGGAGGCTGCCGCTCAGCTCGGCAGTGGCATTTAAAAAGCCAGCAAACTGTTGATTTGGGCTTAATTTTTGCAAATTAAAGCGATCTAGCGAAATGAGCCCAGCCACTGCGCCTTTGGCGAGGGGCATACCTTTTTTGGGTTGCCAATAGCCATTGATTCGGAATGGTCCATTCGCCAACACCTCCAATCTTCCTGCCCGCCAGCTGTAGCTGCCCCGCAAAGGATCCTTGAGGCGGGGAACGGCAAAAGCAAAGTTTCCGCCAAGGCTTTTCAAACTTCCATGGCCAAAGCCTTTACCACTTGCCTTGAGATTGCCCCTAAAAGTGCTTGCCCAGGTGATGCTCGGGCTTGAGAGCCACCATCTACCAGCATCTAAACCTCCACGGCCACTTAAAAGCGAGTAACCAGCTGGCTTGGTTGGGGCCACAGCGGAAAACCTTTGCAGCCGCCACTTGCTTCCAGATCCCTCCAAAGCAGCAAGCAGCTTCAGCTTTGGAATTGCAGAGCTGCTCTCCAGGTGGCCCGCCAGGGCAAATCGCAATTTGCTCGGTTGATTCCAGCGCAGGTTGCCAGCGAGATCGCCGCGCCAAGCGGCCCACTGCCACGGGGCCGGGGCTAAAACCAATTCCTCCCCTTTGCAAACCAATTTCAAGTTTTTGGCCTGCAGAGGATCGCCCAATTGGAATGAAAAGCGCTCAAGCCCCAATGGGCCCCAGCACTGCCAGCGGCCGTTGCGACGGTTTAACAGCAATAAGCCGCTGCTAGAACCATGCACTTTTCCCCTTGCAAAACTTGGCAAAAAGGCATTGATCGGTTTTAGAGGTAATTGCTGCAGGGCCAGTTGCAGCTGCAGGTTGCCCCCTTCGCCCCAATGATTTCTAAGTTTTAAACGAAGCGGTGCAAACGATTGTTTATTCGAAATTGGCCTAATGCCAGGCCATAAGTGGGCATGAAGATCTAGCTTGCGATTTGGCAAATCAAGATCTAACTGGCCTTGGCTGGCACTCCACTGGCCCCCCCTATCAAGCGCTAGGCGCGCCGAATTGAGCAATTTAAGTTGCAATCTCAGGCGTGGTGCTTTGCCTCGCCCCCGGGGAAAAACCCAATAGGAACCATCCCTATTGCGATTCAAATGCAGTTGGTAGTTGCTTAAACCAATCTGCAAAACAAGTTCCCGTTGCTGCCAGCTTTTAAGCAGATCCGGCAGTAACCAAACCTGCTGGGCAGCCATGGTTGAGCTATCCAGGCCACTGGGGCCTACCCGGGTTGGTCCGAAGCCGATTCCAGCGGGGCCGATGCCTTGAAATGGCCCCAAATCAACGGGGTGGGCAAGGCCCCTTTCAAGCCAGAATTCCAGCTGACGGTGCCAGGCAGCTGTTTTGCTGTCCCCAGAGAAAGGGGCAACACCACAGCCGGCGATGCTAAGCAGCCCCAGCAAGCTAAATGGGCCTACGACCCGCTGGATCAATCCCCCCATGGCGGCGGTGATTTCTTCCAGGTTTGGCGCAATATAAGGTTTAACCAGATTTGATTCATGGGTATCAATGGCCGCTGATCCACTGCTACTAAAAGCAGGCACCTGGATAGGCATCGCAGCGGCTTTTATCGGTTTAACCACAGCGATCGGCTTTTGGAAAGGTTGGGCTATCCGCTTTCGTTTAGTGGGTGTAACGAGTTTCACCTTGCTTTTAGCTTTGGGTTGCGCTGCTTTTGCCATCAGCTACAGCCCGAGGCTCAAGGTGGAAGGGGCCCTTTATGTGCCGGTTGTTTACGACAACGGCAGCGATTTGGTTGTTGCAGCAGCCGGCGCTGATTTCCCTAAAGAAGCGGTGCAGCCCACCCTGCAACAACTAGCCACAAACCTGCGCGGCAGTGGTCGAAATAGTGGTGATGGCTTAGTTCATGTGAAATTGCGTAGCTTGCAAGATCAGGCTGATGGCAGCAGCAAACCAGTGGTTTTAGGGGAAGCGATTCGCGATCTAAAAACAGGGTTGGTTACCCAGCCAGAGAACTGACACTGCAACCAGCCAAGGGGAACCGCTTGGACCTGAAATGAACTGATCTGATTAATTGGCTGGAAATGGCTTCCCATCGCCTGTTGCCAAGCTTGGCTGGGTTGGTTTTAAGCCTCAGCTTTAGTGGCGCCTATGCAGGGGCAAGCCCCCTGCTGGAATCGGTTAAACAAAACAAACAACTTGCCCAACAGTTGTGCGGTGAATTCCGCAAACTCAATGCCAGCGGTCAAAAGGCCCATGGACCGGTTGCTGTTCGCAGCACTGCTGCCAGCCAGGGCCTTAGCACCATCGACGCCGAAATTCTCAACACCTATGTGGTGGGAATGTATTGCCCTGAAGTGCGTTGAGTTTTGGCAGTTGAAGTAAAACAACTTGCCATCCCAATGGGGGATGGGGTTCTACTTCGCGGTGAACTTTGGCAACCAGCAGGAAGGGGTAGATGGCCAGGGCTATTGATGCGTCAGCCCTACGGCCACCGCCTTGCATCCACCGTTGTGTATGCCCATCCGAGCTGGTATGCCCAGCAGGGCTATTTAGTTTTTGTTCAAGATGTGAGGGGCTGCGGTGAATCGGAAGGGGAGTTCCAGGGCTTTAGCCAAGAGATCAGCGATGGCAGCAGCAGCCTGCTGGCCCTGAGAAGTCACCCCCTCTGTAATGGGCGCGTTGGCAGTTACGGCTTTAGTTATCAAGGCCTTACCCAGCTATTAGGTAACCCCGCCGATGCCATGGCTCCTGCCATGACCGGTTGGAACCAACGTTTACACCTGGCAAGTGAAGGAGGTGCCCATTTTTATGCAAATAATTTGGCCTGGGGCCTCCAGTTAGCAGCCGAACAATGCAGGCGTTCAAATAAAAACGATCAATGGAATGCCATCCGCGCAAGCCTGCAAGGGGGTGATTTTCTTGTTAACGGGCTTGAGCTACTACGCCAGGTAAATCCAGGAAATCCAGTGCTGGCCTGGTTTAACCGTAATCCACTAGCGGCGGAATCCTGGCAGGAGCAGGCACCGGATCCAGCGGTTTTGCGATTGCCCCTATTACTACCCCAGGGTTGGCACGACCCTTACTTGAGGGGCGGCCTTGATATTTGGAAACTCAGTAAGCAAGCTGGCGGCAACCCATTGCTGCGCATCGGACCCTGGAGCCACTTGAGCTGGGATCGCAGGGTTGGCAGTGTTGACCAAGGGCCCCACGCCTGTGGTGGGGTAGATGAATGGCAACTTGCTTTTTTTGATCAGCACCTGCGCGATCGCTTACCGCCTAAGGAAGCAGTTCCCTGCTTGGTTTTTGATTTACTCGCCAAGGTTTGGCAACAAAGGGATCCAGCGCGGCCCAGCAATCAAACCTGGGGCTTGAGCAGTGGAGGCTTAGCCGCCAGCCGCAGTGATGAGGGTGAGCTCTTAGCAAATCACCAAGGCAGGGGCATTGTGTATTGGGTGCACGACCCCTGGAGAGCGGCGCCTGGATGCGGTGGCCACCTGGGTGCAGATGCGGGGATCCAGGAGAGAGGCGCTATTGATGGCAGAGCTGATGTGGTTTGTTTCACGGGCGCCCCAGTTAAGGAGCCACTAGAGCTCTGGGGTGCACCGCAACTAACAGTGGTGGTGGCAGCTGATCAAGCGGGCTTCGACCTTTGCGCCAGCTTGGCGGTGGTGCGCAAGCAAGGAGCAGAGGTGTTGGTTCTAAGCACAGGCATTTTGAGGCAACTGGGGGAACACTGCTTGCATTTGGCACCTAGGCAAGTGCAACTTCAACCGCTGCTGGCCACTCTGCAACCAGGGGAGCAGCTCAGATTGTGCATAGCTGCTGCCGCCTGGCCCCAGGTAAGCGTGAATCGCGGTGATGGCCATTGGGCTCCTGGGCCCGTGGGGCCAGAACATCTCAGCATTCGTTTGGAGATGCAATTAGAAGGAAGTGGTTTGGAGCTCAAAGCTATGGGGTAAAGGGGCCACGAATCCGTTTAGGCTCCGGCACAGCTATGGAAAAGGGCCGCGATGGTTGTGGAAAGCATTGATTGGATGTTTGCCGATGGCGAGCGGCTAGCCACCTGCAGCCACAACCACCCCTTTGCGGTGCTAGGCCCCCAGCCCCTAGCTGATGGCAACTGGGTAGTGCGGGCATGGCTGCCCGATGCAAACCAAGTGTGGCTCTTGCACCAGGGCCAGGAATTGGCGATGGAATGCCCCCATCACCCTTGGTTATTTGAACAAGTGCTGCCCCAAGAGCCAGGCAGTGGCTACAGGCTGAGGGTTCACAGGGCTGGCATTACCCATGAACAACACGATCCCTTTGCCTTCCGTGAGGAATGGATGGGGGAAATGGATCGCCACCTTTTCTCTGAGGGTAACCACCACCACATTTGGCGCAGGATGGGTGCCCACCCCACCGAACAACAGGGGGTGGCAGGGGTGCAATTTTGTGTGTGGGCGCCCAGTGCCCGCAGTGTTGCCCTAATTGGCGATTGCTGTGGCTGGGACGGCAGACACCTGCCGATGCAACAACGCCTGGGGGGCAGCTGGGAATTATTTGTGCCTGGAATTGGCGTAGGCCATCGCTACAAATATGAGGTGCGCAGCCAAAACGGCCACTGCTACGAGAAGGCCGATCCCTATGGATTTCAACATGAGGTAAGGCCCCTGCAGGCATCGCTGGTGGCAGATCTGAATAACTACGAATGGAACGACACCAGTTGGTTGCAGCAAAGGGATAGCCGTAATCCCCTCGACCAGCCCGTTTCTGTTTACGAAATGCATCTGGGCAGTTGGATGCATGGTGGCGCTGATCAGCCATACATAGAAAGCAACGGTGAAGCTAGAACCCCAGTTCCAGCTGCCGATTTAAAACCTGGAGCCCGCTTACTCACCTATCCAGAATTAGCTGATCGCGTTATTCCATACGTAAAGGCAAGGGGCTTCACCCACATTGAATTAATGCCCGTTGCAGAGCATCCATTCGATGGTTCATGGGGTTATCAAGTAACGGGCTTCTATGCACCAACAAGTAGATTTGGGCCCTTAAATGAATTCAAGGCTTTTGTTGATCGCTGCCATAAAGAGGGCATCGGTTTGATCCTGGATTGGGTGCCTGGACACTTCCCTAAAGATGCCCACGGCCTCGCTTTCTTTGATGGCAGCCATCTCTATGAACATGGTGATTCCCGCATCGGTGAGCATAAGGAATGGGGAACACTAATTTTTAATTACAGTAGAAATGAGGTTAGGAATTTCCTGGTTTCAAATCTTCTATTTTGGTTTGAAGAATTTCACATTGATGGCATCCGCGTAGATGCGGTTGCATCGATGCTTTATCGCGATTACCTAAGGCCTGATGGTGAATGGTTACCCAATGAACATGGGGGCAGGGAGAATCTTGAAGCCGTTCGCTTTATGCAACAGGCAAATTCAGTGCTATTCCACTATTTCCCTGGTGCCCTGGCGATCGCAGAGGAATCCACCACTTGGCCGATGGTTACGATGCCAACCCACATGGGGGGCCTTGGTTTCAACCTGAAGTGGAACATGGGTTGGATGCACGACATGCTCGATTACTTCGAGCTAGATCATTGGTTCCGTCAGTTCCACCAAAACAACATAACCTTCTCAATTTGTTATCAATACACTGAAAATTTCATGCTCGCCTTAAGCCACGACGAAGTGGTACACGGCAAGAGCCACCTGCTCCATAAGATGCCGGGTAGCGATGAATTAAAATTCGCTAATGTAAGGGCATTGCTCACATTTATGTGGACCCACCCTGGAAAGAAAACAATATTTATGGGTATGGAGTTTGGTCAAAGGGGTGAATGGAACGTGTGGGGTGATCTCGAATGGGACAAGCTTCAATATCCAGCCCATCAGGGCCTATTAAACCTGGTGGACGACCTTAACAGTTTCTATAAATCAGAGCCAGCATTATGGCGCAGTGATTTTGCTAATTACGGTTTTCAGTGGATAGATTGCGACGACAACAGCCACAGTGTTGTGAGCTTCATGCGCCGCGATGAGCACGGTGGGGATTGGGTGGTGGTGGTTTGTAATTTCACCCCTGAAGGCCATGGCAACTACCGCATTGGCGTTCCTGTTAACGGCTTCTATAAAGAAGCTTTCAACAGCGATAGTTCACGCTATGGCGGCACTAACCAAGGTAATTTGGGCGGCAAGTTCAGCGATGGCCAAGCTATGCATGGCTACGAACAATCCCTCGATCTCTGCCTGCCACCATTAAGCGTATTGGTGTTAAAGCTCGACCCCAGTCGCCAATTAGCTGCGGCAATCCATGAAGAGAGCGCCAAATAAGGTTGATTGGTCGGGTAGCGTCAGCGGCTAACTCTCCTCCCTTGCTGCCATGAGCAACGCCTTACCCCTGCTGCTGCGTGCCGCCCGTGGTGAACAGGTGGAGCGTCCCCCCGTGTGGATGATGAGGCAGGCGGGTAGATACATGAAGGTGTATCGGGATTTGCGCGATCGCCATCCCTCCTTCCGCGACCGCTCAGAAAATCCAGATCTCTCCTATGAGATATCAATGCAACCCTTCCAGGCCTTCCAGCCGGATGGGGTGATTCTGTTTTCAGACATCCTCACCCCCCTGCCGGGGATGGGCATTGATTTCGACATCATTGAAAGCAGGGGGCCAATCATTGATCCACCCATACGTTCGATTGCCCAAGTGGAGGCCCTGCGCCCGCTTGAACCTGCCAGCAGCCTCGCTTTTGTAGGGGAGGTACTCGGCAGGCTTAGGGAGAGTGTTGGTTCAGAGGCAGCCGTGCTCGGTTTCGTTGGTGCCCCCTGGACCTTGGCTGCCTACGCAGTTGAAGGTAAAAGCAGCAAAGACTATGCGGTGATCAAGGCGATGGCCTTTAGGGAACCGCAATTAATGCATCGATTGCTTTCCCACTTTGCCGACAGCATCGCCACTTACGTGAACTATCAAATTGATAGTGGCGCCCAAGTTGTTCAACTATTTGATTCATGGGCTGGCCAACTGAGCCCGATTGATTACGACACCTTTGCTGCCCCATACCAAAAACGGGTGATCGACCAGGTGCGAGCTAAGCATCCAGAAACACCGTTGATCCTCTACATATCAGGCAGCGCGGGGGTGCTTGAAAGGATGGCAGCCACAGGGGTTGACTTCATCTCCCTCGATTGGAGTGTTGATATGGCCGATGGCTGCAAACGCTTACCGCACCATGTGGGCATCCAGGGAAATGTGGATCCCGGCCTGCTATTCGGTACGCCGGAAGCGATTCGCCATCGCATCATCGATACGGTTCGTAAGGCGAGAGGCCGTAGGCACATTCTCAACCTGGGCCACGGCATTTTGCCTGGCACCCCGGAAGAAAATGCCAGGGTTTTCTTTGAAACAGGCAAACGGGTAAATGAACTAATGGGCACGGTGGGTTGAGGTGAGCCCCGAACGGATTCTGATCACCGGCGCCAGTGGCTGCGTTGGTCAACACATCTGCCATCAGTTATTTCAGCATTCAGATGCTGAGCTTTTGTTGTGGTTGCGCAACCCAAGCAAATTAACGGCCGTTCCCCACAACCATCCGCGCATAACCCTATTGGTGAGCGACCTACGCGATCAAAGCAGCCATGATCAACTGCTTAAGGGCGTTACCCGGGTAATACACACAGCCACAGCATGGGGCGACCCGTTGAGGGCAAAGCAGGTAAATGTTGATGCTGTAAAAGAATTATTAGCTCGTTTAGATCCAACAAAATTAAACCAAGTTATTTACTTTTCAACCGCAAGTATCTTAAACAAAGATTTACAGCTATTTGATGAAGCTGAAGAATTTGGAACTGAATATATCCAAACCAAAGCCCAATGCCTGCGCCAATTAGAAGCTCACCCATTGGCAGCAAAGATTGTTGCAGTGTTTCCCACCCTGGTATTTGGTGGCAGGGTTGATGGCATGGGGGCCTTCCCCAACAGCTATCTCACCTCAGGCCTTGGCGAGGCCATTGGCTGGCTATGGCTGGCCCGCTGGCTTCGTGCTGATTCCAGCTTTCATTTCATCCATGCGGCAGATATTGCAAAAGTGTGCTGCCACCTGTGTTTAGCCCCCCATCAAGCCAATCCAGAGGCCGGTCAAGGGGCCGTGCGGCGATTGGTGTTGGGTCAGCCGGCAATAACGATCAACAAAGCTGTTGCCCAGCTTTGTTGCTGGAGGGGAATGTGGCGCCCCCCTGGCATACCGCTGTGGGGTTGGTTAATTGAAGCCTTGATCAAGGTTCTGCCGATAGAAATCAACGCCTGGGATCGCTTCAGCATTCGCCAAAGACACTTTGTGCATAGCCCGATCAGCCCCCCAGAAAGATTTGGTTTGCATTCCCATGCCTCAAACCTTGAGGCGGTGTTCAACGAAGCCGGCCTACCCCAGCGGGGTCCCCTGCGCCAAGCAACTACATGTCAAAGCGTTGCAGAGGGCCCAAGCTAGGTAGAGCTTTTACTAAGTTGGTAAGGAAAATTTTTTGCGCCCATGCGTCGCCTAATTGGCCTAGTGGCCCTCTGTTTTGCTTTCATTTTCGGCAGCCTTTCCCTTGGTTCAGCCCCCGCCTATGCAGCGGACATTGCCCACGGCGCCCAGGTGTTTTCAGCCAACTGTGTGGCCTGTCACATGGGTGGCGGCAACGTGGTTAACGGTGAACGCACCCTCAAAGCTGAGGCTTTGGATGCATACCTCGCCGATTACAGCGCTGGCCATGAAGCTGCTATCGCCTATCAGGTAACCAATGGCAAGAACGCCATGCCAGCCTTTGGCGGCAAACTTTCCGACACCGACATTGCAGATGTTGCTTCCTATGTGGAAGACATGTCTGCCAAGGGCTGGAGCTGATCAGCTCTCCTGAAAATCCCTAGAAGATCAGGAAGCCGGCTTAGAAATAAGCCGGCTTTTTAGTGGTTATGCATTTCCCTGAATGGCCTTGCAATGGGCTAACAATTGAAGATAAAGATCCTCTGGAATTTCACGAATATCATATTCACTTGGCAGAACACCATGCTGAAAGCGGTGAACAGTAAGCCAGCAATTACGCTCTAGATCATTACTTGTATTTTTAAATGTATCCACCTCCATGGCAAGTGATTCAATTAAATCAAGCGGAAAAAGTTCAGCCATACAAAAAACAAGCCCCAGGGCAGACAAGCAATTGTTTTCTAGCTAGAAAGCCAGTAGTGCAAGCCTAGCAATGAAAATCAAACTGTTGATCTGGGCCCTGATTTTACCCCTATCAGCGCTGGCCCAACCAACACAGCCATTTGCAAGCCAAAGGCCAGGGCTCACCCCAGGGGGTTGCGCCTGGCTGGTGCCGTGGGGGATGGAGTATGCCCAACCAAAACAATTACCCCCTAGCGAAGTTGCAAGTAAAAATGCGAGGGGCTGTTTATCACAATTCGATGCTTATTATGGGTTTAATGGATGCCCATTAAAATATTGCAACTACAAGGATATTGGAGAATAATTTATTAAGAGTGCTGTGTACGGTTTTCCTGATCGGCAAACCCCACCTTAAAAAGCATCACTTGCCCATAGGTTGGATCCAAGAACAGAGCAAGCAAAGTGATTCAACCAACAGCTGAGCAATTCACCGAACAGGCCTGGGCAGCCGTAGTAGCAGCGCAAGCCATTGCCCAAAAGCAGCGCCATCAACAACTTGAAACCGAACACCTTTTTCTCGCCCTAATGCAACAGCCGCAGGGCTTGGCCGTGCGCATTTTAGAAAAGGCCGAACTTGTTCCAAGCCAGCTTGCTGAACAGATAGAGGCATTTATTCAAAAGCAACCAAGCCTGGGCAGCATTCCAAGCAATGTATATATGGGCAAGGCTATGCAAACGCTTTTGGAGCGGGCTGATGATTTAAGAAAAGAACTAGAAGATAGCTTTATTTCCATTGAACACCTTCTACTAGCCCTCGCCATAGATGATCGTTGCGGTAAACAACTATTGCAGGCTGCGGGATTAGATGAAGCAAAATTACGTGATGCAATTAAGTGTGTTCGAGGTAGCCAGAGGGTTACCGACCAAAACCCAGAGGGAACCTATGAATCATTAGAAAAATATGGCCGTGATCTAACAGCAGCCGCCCGCCAGGGGAAATTAGATCCTGTGATTGGCCGCGATGAAGAGATCCGTCGCACCATACAAATTTTATCTCGACGCACTAAAAATAATCCGGTTTTAATTGGTGAACCCGGCGTTGGCAAAACGGCAATTGTTGAAGGTTTAGCGCAAAGAATAGTTAATGGTGATGTGCCATCTGCGCTACAGAACAGACAACTTATTTCCCTTGATATGGGAGCACTAATTGCAGGTGCTAAATATCGAGGTGAATTTGAGGAAAGATTAAAGGCAGTTTTAAAGGAAGTTACATCTAGTGATGGACAAATCGTATTGTTTATCGATGAAATTCACACGGTGGTTGGCGCTGGAGCAGCCGGCGGATCGATGGATGCCAGCAACCTGCTAAAACCAATGTTAGCCCGGGGTGAATTGCGTTGTATTGGTGCAACCACCCTTGATGAACATCGCAAGCATATTGAAAAGGATCCAGCCCTCGAGCGCCGCTTCCAACAGGTATTTGTAGATCAGCCATCGGTTGAAGACACAATTTCAATCCTTCGTGGCCTCAAGGAACGCTATGAGGTGCACCACGGCGTAAGAATCGCAGATACAGCTTTAGTGGCGGCTGCAGTGCTTAGCAGCCGCTACATTGCCGATCGATTCCTTCCGGATAAAGCAATTGATCTTGTGGATGAATCGGCAGCGCGCTTAAAGATGGAAATAACCTCAAAACCAGAGGCCATTGATGAAATCGATCGTAAAATACTGCAATTGGAGATGGAAAAACTATCCCTAGGTCGTGAATCAGATGCCGCCAGCAAAGAAAGGCTTGAGAGAATTGAGAGGGAACTAGCAGAATTAAATGAGCAACAAAGTGGCCTTAACGCCCAATGGCAGAAAGAGAAAGGTGCAATTGATAATTTACAGGCATTAAAAGAAGAGATTGAGCAGGTTACCCTACAGGTAGAGCAGGCAAAACGTAATTATGATTTAAACAAAGCCGCAGCATTGGAATATGGCACATTGGCTGAATTAAATAAGAAACTTGCCGCTAGAGAAGAAGAGCTAGGCAGTGCGGATAGCGATAGCTCAACACAGCAATTATTGCGCGAGGAGGTAACTGAAGACGATATTGCCGAAGTTATTGCTAAATGGACTGGCATTCCAGTGAGCAAGTTAGCCCAATCAGAAATGGAAAAACTGCTTGAATTGGAAAAGCAATTGCATGGGCGTGTTATTGGTCAAACTGAGGCTGTTTCTGCTGTTGCTGATGCAATTCAACGCTCCAGGGCTGGGCTATCGGATCCGAATCGGCCCATAGCTAGCTTTCTTTTTCTTGGCCCCACCGGTGTTGGTAAAACCGAATTAAGTAAAGCGCTAGCGGCTGAATTATTTGATAGTGAAAATGCCCTAGTGCGAATTGATATGAGCGAATATATGGAAAAGCATGCTGTTTCAAGGTTGATTGGGGCGCCCCCTGGCTACGTTGGTTTTGAGGAGGGGGGGCAACTCACGGAAGCGGTAAGAAGGAGGCCCTATGCCGTTATTTTATTTGACGAAATAGAAAAAGCACATCCGGATGTGTTCAATGTAATGCTGCAAATTCTTGATGATGGCAGGGTTACTGATAGCCAGGGCCGCACGGTGGATTTCACAAATACAGTTCTAATCCTCACCAGTAATATTGGTAGCCAATCAATATTAGAATTGGCTGGAGATGATGGCCGCCATGATGAAATGGAGCGAAGGGTAAATGAAGCCCTGAGAAGCCACTTCAGGCCGGAATTCCTAAATAGGCTAGATGAAACAATCATATTTCACAGTTTACGGGCTGATGAACTACGCCAAATTGTTGGATTGCAAGTGCAAAGGCTGGCCAAACGTTTAGCAAACCGCAAAATCAATTTAAATGCTGAAAGTAGTGCCCTAGATTGGCTTGCAACCGCTGGCTACGACCCTGTTTATGGGGCAAGGCCACTTAAGCGTGCAATCCAAAGGGAATTGGAAACACCCATAGCCAAGGCAATCCTTTCCGGTGGCTATACAGCAGGAAGCACAGTATCAGTTACAGCATCAAACGATGGCTTGATATTTAATTAATTCTCCTATTTAAGGGCAAATTTGATTTATTTGCTTAGCTAAATTTACATCTAAATCAGAAATACCACCTAGATCATGGCACACCAATTCAATGCTTACTTTATTCCAGCTATTACTCCAATCTGGGTGATGGCCCAGCTGTTCAGCTGCCATGGCAACCCTCACCATGAAAGCAAAGGCCTCTGAAAAATCATTGAAGTGCCATGTGCGTGTGATCTTTCCATCTTGCACTTGCCAGCCAGGCAAAATACTTGGCAATTCTATTAGCTCTGAATCGTTTAATAAATGGGCCATGGAATTCAGGTGATGCGATTTAAATCAAACCTAACCCTTGATCCGCCTGGCTAGGGCCCTGGCTAAACCATCGCGGCTAGCTATTCCTTGCAACTGCGTTACGGCTAAACCCTCCGGCGGTAAACCCTGCGGTAGCTGAGCAGATAAACCTTCCTCAACCATAAATACCGGTAATTGCCTGAGCCCATTGGGCCGCAATTGATCTTCTAATCTACTTAAATCTGCAGATGATGGCAGCCAAACCAATTCACTGCGTAAGCAATCCTGTAAAAAAGAAACTGATCGCTTGGAATTAAGCACCTGTTGCAAATCAGCAAGGGTAATTAAACCTTTCACCCATCCCGCTTGCTCCACCAACAAACAATGGCCATGGGCATCAAGCAACATCGCCAATGCCGTAGACGGTGCCAGATCAGCGGGCAAAACCAATGGCGCCTCAGGTTCTAGGGCCTCAGCCACTAATAACTGTTGCAATTGGCCGCGCCTTTCCTCCTCCACCGGATCAGGGCCCAATAAGCCGGGATCACTTAAACCCTGCCAACGCTCCACCAACAGGGCACTCAAGCCAGTAGCTGCCATCAAGGGCAACACAATTCGAATGTCGCGGGTGAGCTCAAATAACAACAGCAAGGCCGTTAGCGGTGCCCTAGCAGCACCGGCAAGCACTGCCGCCATACCCACCATGGCGTAGGCAGGCGCCTCAGCTACCGGTAAGCCAAAACCACCATCGCCCAACAATTGCCCATAAAAACTACCTAAAACAGCGCCTAAAAATAGAGAAGGTGCAAAACCACCACCAATGAATCCGGTGGCATTACTAACACCTGTGGCAACTAATTTAACAATTAATAGGGCCAGCAGTGTTAACAGACTGATGCCACCGCCAGAGCCGAGAAGTGATTCAACAGTGTCGTAACCAACGCCTAGCACCTGTGGAAAACCAAGGGCTAATAAACCAACAGCAAGGCCCCCAACAGCTGTTATCAGCCAAGGGGGAATTAATTCTAATTTCGCTTGAACAGCTTCACTGCGGCCAAGGGCAAGTAGGCGCACCAGGGCCCAGGCCACAAAACTGGCAAGTAACCCCAAACCCAAATAAAGGGGCAATTCCAAGGGGGAACGCACTTCATAGGCCGGAAGGCGAAAGATTGGTTCATCTCCCAAACCCAACTGAATAACCAGGGTGGAACTAACAGCAGCCACCAGCACTGCCCGCAGGCTTGGCCTGCCTGGGATGGTGCTGTAGGCCCCTTCAAAAGCAAAAAACACCCCTGCAATAGGTGCCCTGAAGCCAGCGGCTAAACCAGCGGCAACGCCAGCACCCACAAGGGCTTTAAGTGCATCAGGAGTAAGACCTGCTCTCCTGCCAAGCCACAGGCCAATATTTCCACCACTTTCAACACTTGGCCCCTCGGGGCCAAGGGATGCGCCACTGCCAAGGCTGATCGAAGCACCAATTAAACGGGCAAAAGGTAGGCGTGGCTCCGCTTGCAAGCGACCATCAGCCATCGCCATCAAACTGGGCAAACTGGGGCCCAAATCTTTGCTTAGCAACCGCAGTAACCCCACCAACAATCCGCCGAGCACGGGTCCCAGAACCACAGGCCAACTGCTCAACCATGGCGGCGGCATTGGCACCGGCGGCAACACAGGTTCAGGCGGCAGCACAGGTGGTGGCGATAGAACTCCCAAGCCACCTAGGCCTATTTGTAATAAAGACTGCAATGGCGTTGCAGCCGCTGGCGGTGGCGGCGGCGGCAGCACTTCCGGCACCAATGGATGGGGGCCAACCGCATCCATCACGAAGGCAACAAATGGGCCGTAGATCAGATTATTAATAAAGCCAAGTAGATAATGAAAACCAACAATTGCCAAGCCGGTAAGTAAGCCAACTAGGGCTGCCCACGCCAGTAAACCCCACTGAAATGGAGCGGCAGTGGCTTCAGCTTTGGGGTCTAACATCTGCAAATATCTGTTGGAGAATCTCCCCTGCCCCTTGGCTGCGTAATTTTTCGGCCAGGGCAATTCCTATCGCTTCAGGTTCAGCCAGGCTGCCTTGCACTTGATCACGTATTAAACGCTTTCCATCAAGGCTCGCCACCATACCTGTGAGCACTAAATTATCGGCAGAATCAAAGCTGCTATTTACGCCAATTGGCACCTGGCAACCGCCCTCAAGGCTGCGCAAAAAAGACCTTTCTGCTAAACAACGCAATGCCGTTGGGCGATGCTCTAATACTTTGATTAATGCCAACACTTCAGGATCAGCTTCCCTGCATTCAATTCCCAATGCACCTTGACCAACAGCATGGAGTGAAATACTTGGATCAATTAACTCGTGGATACGATCTGCAAGTCCTAAGCGGCCTAGGCCCGCGGCCGCTAATATCAAACAGTCATAATCGCCAGAATCAAGCTTCTCTAACCTAGTTATTACATTACCTCGCACATCCTTAAAAACAAGATGGGGATAGTGGTAGCGCAGTTGCGCTAAACGCCGCAGGGAACTTGTGCCAACAACTGATCCTTCAGGCAAGCTGGCAAGCGATTTATCGAGGTGGCGGGAATGAACCACCAGGGCATCCGCTGGATCCTCCCTTTCGGTAACACAGCCCAGCATCAAACCAGCGGGCAGATTGGTTGGTAAATCCTTGAGGCTATGAACTGCAATATCTGCATGATTAACCAACATCTGCGCTTCTAATTCCTTAGTAAATAAACCCTTATCACCAATTTTTGCCAATGCAACATCAAGGATTTTGTCCCCTTGGGTGGCCATTGCCTCGATGCTGATTTCAAGGCCGGGATGGGCCCGCAGCAATTCAGCCTGCACCCACTCGGTTTGCACCATCGCCAATTGGCTGCGGCGGGAAGCGATTCGAAGGGTGGAGATGGTCATCAGTGCGTTGGGTTGTCCGGTAACCGGCCAAAAACAGCCATTTAGCCTACGTAGTCGCCCCCTAATAAAGGGATCAGATGAAGAAATCCAGCGGCAGGGGCCCCCAGGTGTCTTCAGCGGCAGGATTAGAGGGGCATTGGCCGCTGATTAACAAGCCCTCCCCCAGGCCAGCCTCATGGCGAAGCGTTACGGTTCCAGTGCGTTGATTGGCCTTTAAAAACACAGCCCCATCTGGTAGTTCGTGTTGATCAAGCAATTGCATCGCTTGCCAGCCAAGGCTGGCTTCCATGGCACGCAAACTAGCCAAGGCTTGATCTGCGCCGGGGGCCATAACCCCCACCGTGAACCAATCGCAAGCGGCAATGCGCTGCTTGAGATCCTCTGCGAGCTGTTGTTTCTCCTGGGCTGTTAAATCAGGGGCAGATCTCAAACCCTTCAAATCTTCAAGAATCACTTAATACACCTTGTTTGTATTATTTAATATATTCTTTGAGGATGCCATTGCGATTTGGATGGCGCAATTTGCGTAGGGCTTTAGCTTCAATTTGACGAATTCTTTCACGTGTAACATCAAAAATTTGACCAATTTCTTCCAAGGTTTTCATCCTTCCATCATCTAAGCCGTAGCGTAAACGCAATACATCGCGCTCCCGTGGGCTGAGGGTAGCAAGTACGCCCTCAAGATCTTCCCTTAACAGATTTTTTGCAACATCTTGATCTGGATTCTCGATATCTGCTTCGATGAAATCACCCAAGCGGGAGTCTTCCTCCTTGCCAATTGGTGTTTCTAGGGAAATCGGCAATTGGGCTGATTTAGCGATAAAACGTAATTTTTCGATGGTCATTTCCATCGATTCTGCAATCTCTTCCTCCGTTGGCTTGCGTCCAAATTCCTGGCTTAGGATTTTAGTAGTTTTTTTAATCCGCGAGATTGTTTCATATAAGTGCACTGGCAAACGAATTGTTCTGCTTTGATCTGCAATTGCGCGGGTGATTGCTTGACGAATCCACCATGTTGCATAGGTGGAGAATTTATAACCCTTCTCATGGTCGAACTTTTCAGCTGCCCTGATCAAACCTAGGCTGCCTTCCTGGATTAAATCCTGGAAGGAGAGGCCACGGTTCATATACTTCTTAGCAATCGATACAACAAGGCGCAAATTAGATTGCACCATTTTTTCCTTTGCTCGCCTGCCAAGCATCAACCGACGCCTAAACTTAATCAAAGGCATCTCAACTAAGGCTGCCCATTCCTTGTTATCTGGATAGTGGCCGTTATCTTCTTCAAACTGGGTGGCAAGTTCTTCTAATTGCAATAAATCAGCAATTTTACGTGCTAATTCGATTTCTTCATCCGCCCTTAGCAAACGAATCCGGCCTATTTCCTGCAAATAAACCCTGATTGAATCCTCGGTGTAAACACCTTTGGGGCCAATTTTGATGCTAGGGGTTTTAATAGCGCCCTTGCCATCTTTAAGATCTGAGGAAAGGGCATCTGCCACCTCCTGCAATTCTTCGGCGCTCACCTCAACGGTGAACTCCTCATCAGCAACGGTATCTGCTGCTGATTTGGCTGATTTCTTTGGTTTTGGCTCAGCTGTTTTTGGAGCTGTTTTTGCAGCTGTTTTTGAGGTGGTTTTTGTTGTTGCTTTAGGAGTGGCTGCTTTAGTTGTAACAGCTTTGGCTGTGGTTGTTTTTTTGCTGGCAGCCTTTTTTGTAACGGCCTTTGTGGCTGTTGCTTTTGGAGTTGTTGCTTTTGCGGCTGCGGTTTTTGGCTTAGCAGGAGCTTTGGTTTTAGCTGCTGCTTTTTTTGCCACCACGGGCAATTCAGCCGTTTTGGCTGTAGCCAAAGTGGGCTTGATTTCTGCCACTTCGGGCACAGATTCAGTCACAGCAGTAGCAGTCATGCGATCGGGATGCAACAGGGGGAAGCAAGCAAATAAAGGCTTCAGCCAGAAACAATCGGGCAGGGGCCAAATATTTTTTGAAAATAGTTTTCAGCAAGATCTTTCGCCAAGCATTGCTGGCGAAATGGTTTGACAGGGTTGTCAGGGGTGATCGCAGACCCGAAGCAAGCTTCCCAAGGTCTACCCACTGGCCGGAACTCTGCCGTGTTCCGGGAGCTGCTTAGCAACCCAACCCTCATATCTTAAGAAAAGATCAGAGGATCGGCAAGTAATCAATAAGTGGGTTTGGATAACGGGTTGGGCTCCCCAACGAGCGGGCATTAAGTGGGCGGGCTAGGAACAGCTGTAAATGTGTGGGTTGAAGCGGGCCGGGAAGGGCTGCTGCTCACCTATGGCCAAGGCGATTGCCCCGCCCTGCAAAAGGGGGATCTGGTGAGGGTGAAACTGCGGGGCAGGCTTCATAACGGTTTGGTTTGTTCAGTTAATGCCGAAACCCCTGAAGGGTTAGCTCTGGAGCCAGTGCTTGAAAGGCTTGAAAGCGCAGCCATAAACGAACGCTGGCAGGATTTGCTCGTGGCAGTTGCAGCCCAGTGCCACACCGCCCAATTCCAGGTGCTTAAAACTGCTCTGCCGAATGGCTGGCTAGGTAAAAAGCAGCAAGCAGCTGGCCTTGGTTGTAAGCAGTTGGTGGCCTCAGCCATCCCCGGGGCGGCCCCAGCATGCCTCACCCAAAAGCAACAAGGCCTTCTTGAGCAACTGCAGCTAACAGGTTCTCAGCCGGCAAAAGAACTGATTGCGGCTGGCTTTGGTAGGTCGTTATTGAAGGCCCTTGAACGCAAGGGTTTAGTTCAACTCAAGAGCGAACTTCAGCCCCCAAAGGGTTGGCCAAGCAGCTCTAGCCCCAGCCTTGAAATTCCACCAGAGCTAAATCCGGATCAAGCGGCGGTATTAGAGCGGCTTAAGCAGCAAAGCAATCAACGCCAATGGCTGCTTTGGGGAGTAACCGGATCAGGTAAAACCGAGATCTACCTGCGCTGCTGTGCTCCAGAACTAGCTGCTGGCAAAAGTGTTTTGCTCCTCACCCCTGAAATAGGACTCATACCCCAACTTTTAGAGCGTTGCCGCCGCCGCTTTGCTGGCGCTGTGGTGGCCTATCACTCAGGCCTAAGCGAAGGCGAACGACTTGCCGCCTGGCGCCATTGCCGTTCCGGCAGCCCCTGCATTGTGGTGGGAACCCGTTCCGCAATTTTTTTACCGCTGCCCAAGCTTGGTTTAATCGTGCTGGATGAGGAGCACGACAGTTCATACAAACAAGAAGCACCAATGCCCTGTTATCACGCCAGGGATGTTGCTCGGCTCAGGCAGGAAAAGGAGGGTTGTTTAATCCTTCTGGGCAGTGCCACCCCTTGCCTGGAAACCTGGCTTGCCTGCCAAGGTGCCAAAGCCAGCATTGGCCTATTGCGTTTGCCGCAACGCATTGCCGCCAGGCCATTGCCGCCGGTGCGGGTGGTGGATATGCGGCTTGAGCTGGCAGAGGGCCATCGACGCCTGCTCAGCAGACCACTTTTGGATCGACTCAGCGGCCTAGCCGATCGCGGCCAACAGGCTGTGGTGTTAGTACCCCGGCGGGGTTACAACACTTTTTTGAGCTGTAGGAGTTGCGGGGAAGCGGTGAGCTGTCCCCATTGCGATGTTTCACTCACGGTGCATCGCAACAGCAATGGCCAAAGCTGGTTGCGCTGCCATTGGTGCGACCACCGGGAAGAGCTAGCAAGCCGCTGTGGGAACTGCGGTTCTACCGCTTTTAAGCCGTTTGGAGCCGGCACCCAAAAAGTATTGGAGCAGCTAGAGCAAGAGCTAGAAGGTATGCGCCTATTGCGTTTTGACCGTGATAGCACCCGGGGAAGGGATGGCCACAAACAATTATTGGATCGTTTTGCCGCTGGAGAAGCCGACGTTTTAGTTGGCACCCAAATGCTTGCTAAGGGCATGGATCTGCCAAAGGTAACTCTGGCGGTTGTTCTAGCTGCCGATGGCCTTTTGCATCGCCCCGACCTACGGGCAGCGGAACAAAGCTTGCAATTACTACTTCAACTGGCAGGCAGAGCGGGCCGGGGGGAACAACCAGGGGAAGTTCTAGTTCAAACCTACGATCCAGACCATCGCGTTATTAAGCATCTTTTGGCGGGTAGCTATGAACAATTTTTGGAGGAGGAGGTTGCCCTAAGGCGCTCGGCCGGGTTGGTGCCCTTCAGCCGCGCCTGTTTACTGCGCTTTGCAGGCACGCAAGCAAGCATCACAGCCAGTGCAGCAACCACCCTGCTGAACCATGTATCGAAGCAATTAAAAGCTGCCGATTGGCTGGCCATCGGGCCTGCCCCGGCACCTCGGGCAAAGGTAGCTGGCCTTAGCCGCTGGCAACTCCTGCTTCAAGGCCCATCTAGCAGCGCCATTCCGCTACCAACTGAGCAAGAGTTACGCCAATTGCTGCCTAAAGGGGTGCATCTGGCGATCGATCCAGATCCGTTGGAGCTTTAAGCAATCTCTGTTGGAGCAACAAGCTAGTTGCAAGCAAAAATGCTGTTGCCAGTGCGCCTAAGCCCAGGCCACTCCATCGCCAGCAGGAAAATTCGAATCGATTTAATTGGCCTGGCAATAGTTGCCAATCCAAACCATTTGCACCCTCTGCCTCCGGCATTAGGGGTTCTGCCAGTTCAACAGCCCTTGGGGCTAGGGGCCTGAAATGCAGGTGCATAAACAAGCCGGGCACAGGATCAAGCGCTCTCAGATCCCAGCTCAATTGCATCTGCTGCTGAACTCCCACAAGCCAGTTGCGCTCACGCCAGTTGATTTCCGGCTCCTGCACTTCAATGCCATAGCGCTGCTCAAAGCGTTGCAACTCAACCCCAATTAGTGGTTTTAATTGCTCGAGGATTAAAACCCCACTGCGGCTGGCTGGTTGCCCCTGCAATTGCTGCTGGAATTCAAGCCTGCCTGGCCCATGGAATTCAATGCTGCTATCAACCCTCATGCAACCGGCTAGCAGCAGGGTGAGGCATAGCAAAAAGAGGCCAGCGAATAGGGCAAAGCCAATGGGAGCCTTTGTTTTACCAACCGGTGGTGCAGGTTTAGGCAGTTCTTTTTTTGCCCTGCCACGGCTTGCCGCGCCGCGGGCTAAGCCCTCAAGGGGGGGGCTATCACCCAGGTGGGGCAATTCGATGCTCCATTCCTTAGGGCGTTGCAAAACGGGCGCTTCGATAATTGCTAAAACCGCCTGGGCCTGGCGGCGTTGCTCACCACCACCAACCAGGATCACCTCACGGCAACAGGAAACAGCACTGGCTTGATCATTCAAACCTTGATATGCGGTAGCCAGCCACAGCCGCAATTCAGCTCCCTTGGCATTGGATGCAGGTAGTTCGGTTCGCAGCGGCTCGAGCAAGCTCACCACCTTGCGATATTCACCACAATCAAGGGCTCGCCGCGCTTCTGGGTGCATCTGGCCTAACCCGAACTGCTTCCCACCACCATGGTGCCAATGCCCGCCTTGGTGAACACTTCGAGCAAAAGCGCGTGGGGCACCCGGCCATCAACGATATGGGCTGCCTTAACCCCTTGGGCTAGGGCGCGAATGCAGCATTCGGTTTTTGGAACCATGCCACCGGCCACAACCCCGCTGGCGATCAATTCCCTGGCTTGAGAAAGGGTGCTGTGGCGAATCAATGAACCTGGATCGGCCCGATCCCGCAAAATCCCCGGTGTGTCGGTGAGGAGCACAAGCTTTTCGGCATCTAAAGCAGCCGCCAACTCACCTGCAACCGTATCGGCATTGATGTTGTAAGACTGCCCTTCAACGTTTGGGGCAACACTGGAAATCACTGGGATATAACCCAAATCCAAAAGCGGAATAATCACGGCCGGATTAACCCGTGCCACATCGCCAACAAGCCCCAATGAGCCGTCCCCATGGGTACGTGCCTGCACAAGGCCGCCATCGGCGCCACTGAAGCCAACGGCATTGCCGCCCACGTGATTTAAACCATTAACAATTTGTTTATTTACCCGCCCTACCAAAACCATTTCCACCACGTCCATGGTGGCGGGATCGGTAACCCTTAAACCCTCTTGAAAAACCGCCTCAATCGCCAAACGCTTTAACCATTGATTGATCTCGGGTCCACCACCGTGCACTACAA
Organism: Synechococcus lacustris Maggiore-St4-Slac; assembly: GCF_024345595.1. NCBI lineage: Bacteria > Bacillati > Cyanobacteriota > Cyanophyceae > Synechococcales > Synechococcaceae > Synechococcus > Synechococcus lacustris. Next base: position 149,559 of record NZ_JAGQBK010000004.1, read on the forward strand.
CGGGTCGCACACCAACACTGGCAAGCAGGGCTATATCGCGAAAAACCGCCTCGCGCAGATGTTCATCCACCATGGCGGCACCGCCGTATTTGATAACCACCCTGCGGCCACTAAAACGCTGGATGAAAGGCAGTGCTTCACTAAGAACCTCCACCCTTAGGGCGTCGTGGGGGGAGATGCTCGGATCTATGGGCATGGCTGTCTAAAACAAATGTTCAGGGCATTGGCACCGTTTTCCTCTAGGCAAGCCTCTAAGCCGGGGCCAAAAAATCTACCCAAACGATCCTCCAAGGCAAACCAACGGCTTTTATCAACGGCGTTGAGCTGCACTTGCAGGCGCAGGGCATAGCGATCGCCATAGTTGTATTCCTCGATGCTTTCAAGCTGGGGCGGATTATCTTCATCCCACAATTTGAGCGCCTCCAAGGAACTTTCCAGGTGTGCTTTTTGGCCATAACGCCATCGCACCACATCCTTGAGCAATTTGAGTTGACCCTCGGTGGCAGTTTTATCGCGCAGTTCTTGAAATTGGGCAGGGGCCGTTAGGCGCCGCACCGGCGGCAGCTCGGAGGATTTAAGGGCAAGGCCCCCCAAAAATATGGGGATGCCATAGAAAATTGTTGGCAAACTGAGATTGGGCGCGTCGGTGGCGTAGGCAATCGAACCGATAACCGTGAGCACCGAGCCCAACACGGTTAAGAGGGAACCGGGGGAAAGAATGGCTTGCATTCCGCCATCTTCCTCCAAAGGGCTCCAGGATGGGGCTTGATTCAAGCTTTATATGACCAGCAGCTCAGAAGCTTCTGAACAAAGCGATGCCAAAGAGCTGATTACAGCTCTTGAGCAAGACCGTGGTTGGTTATTAAGGGAACTTGATGGCGGCAGCTGGCCGGAACTGCGCCTTGATCTAGCGGCCTTAGAGAGGGAATTAGGCCAACTGCTGGAGCTAGCAAGCCAAAAAATATCCCCCAATTAAGCCGGCTAGAAGGGAATTTCATCCTCTGGTAAATCCACCAGGGGGCCTGTGTTCCAACTGGTTGGTTGCACCGATGGGCTGGCTTTAGCTGCTGCTGCCGGCGGCTTGTTCGCCACCGTTGCCACAGGCGCTACCGCAGCAACTTGGGGCGTTGCTGGGCTGGCACCCAGCGGGTGGATACGGGCCAAGGTGAATTCAACCTTTTTTTCCTTAACTCCATCGGCACGGGCCACGGTGTTCATGCGTAAACGCCCTTCAACCACCAAGCGTTGACCAACGCTTACTCGGTTTTGTAGGTCTTGGGCCAAGCTGCCAAAACCAACAACCTTAAGTTCGCCGGCTGGGTCCTCAGGCCGCAAACCCTCAAGCCGCACGGCCATTTCGGCAATAGGGGTTTGGTTGTCTTGGGTGTATCTAATTTTTGGAGCCTCCAGCACTTCAACTTCCAGCAGGCATTGGTTCACAACAAAAACGCAACCGTGGTTCCTATTCTCCCCCAATCAGTCCCCAGCCACCAGCGGCTCTGGCTGCTCAGTGGTACGGGAGAAGGGCCAAAACTGGCCGGGGCCTTGATAGGGCGGGGCTGGCAGCTAAGGGTGAGTGTTGTTTCAGCCGCCGCTGCCCGCGCCTATCCAAACCATCCCAAACTGGAAATCCAAATTGGCGCCCTGGGAAATAACGGCGAATTAAAGCTTGCCCTCGAGCAATGGCCCTGCCGCTGGGTAATTGATGCCACCCATCCATTTGCACGCCATATTCATCAGCAACTAAACCAAGCCTGCGGCGAATTACACCAGCCACTGCTGCGCTATTGGCGGCCGGAGCTGGCACCAGGAAAGGCAAAAATTTTGCCCAATCTTGCCGCCCTAAACAATGAAGCTCTTGAGGGCAAGGTATTACTCCTAGCCCTTGGGGCCAGGGAATTGAGCAAAGCATTGCAATACAGCAGAGCTAGCGACCACTGCGTGCGCCTATTGCCTAGCCCTGGGGCCCTAAGGCAGGCCCTTAGCCATGGCTTAGCACCTGAGCGGATTGCCTGCTTGAAACCCCATCCGAGCCAATGGTTTGTGGAGGCAGCTCTCTGCCGCCAATGGGGCTGCCACAGCGTGCTCACCCGTCAATCGGGGGGCCTGAATGAGAACCATTGGCACAAAGTTTGTGAGGCACTTAATTTGCAATTGCTTCTAATCGCCAGGCCTCAAGGGGAGGGCCTAAGCCTTGATGAAGTGCTAACAAAAATCGGAATATTTAACGAGGATCAAGCCTAAATATCAGGCAAATTACTATCTAAAAGTGTTTTTAATGATTCCTGCGAACGGGGACCCATTTGGGTAACAACCCTACCCGCGCAGATCGAACCGGCATGCCCGCAACGTTCGTAGCTCCAGCCTTGGCTATAGCCATAAAGGAAACCAGCGGCGTAGCAATCACCGGCACCTGTGGTGTCGAGCAAATCGCCAAAGTGATAGGGCGGTATTGAAAGAGTAGTATCACCAGTGAGCACCAATGATCCCTCAGAGCTGCGCGTGAGGCAAGCAATCTTGCAATGACCACGCACTAAATCCGTAGCAACTTCAAAGGAATCAGTGTTATACAAACTAGTGATTTCTGCTTCATTAGCAAACAAAATATCAACATAACCTTCCACTAATTCAAGAAAGCTCTGTTGATGCCGTCCCACGCAAAATGGATCAGAGAGGCTTAGGGCAACCTCACCGCCATGGGCTTTTACTTCAGCGGCAGCGGCAAGAAAAGCTTGTTTTGCGGCCTCAGCATCCCAGAGATAACCCTCTAGATACAGAACTTTGGTTTCACGCACCATAGAAAGGTCTAGATCCTTGGGATCTAAATCAATAGAAGCGCCAAGAAAAGTGCCCATCGTGCGTTGGGCATCAGGGGTAACAAGAATCATGCAGCGGGCAGTGGCAGCTCCTGATACAGCGGCGGGAGTATCAAATCTTGCGCCAGTGGCCCTTAAATCATGGGCAAATATTTCACCCAACTGATCATTGCGCACCCGGCCGATAAAACCGGCCCTAGCCCCAAGCTGGGCAACGGCTGCAATCGTATTTGCGGCAGAACCTCCGGAGGTTTCGATGCCATTCCCCATGGCGCTATACAAGCTATCTGCCTGCTCAGCGTTCAAAAGGGCCATGGTGCCTTTTTGCATACCTTGCGATAGCAAAAATTGCTCACTGGCTGGAGCCAACACATCAACGATGGCATTACCAATGCCAACCACATCGAAGCGGGGGGATGTCATGCGCTCAGGAGTGCTCGTTTTGGTCCGTGGATGGGATCCTCCACCACGATCGTTTGATCACGGCTGGCCCCAAGCGACACAATTGCAATGGGCACCTCCATCAATTCAGCTAGAAAACGCAAGTAGGCCATTGCCGTGGCGGGCAATTCATCTAAACGGCGACAATCGGCCGTGGAGGTTTGCCAGCCGGGCAGGGTTTCATAAACTGGGCGGCAACGGGCGAAATCAGCTGCACTGCTTGGGAAATGCATAATCCGCTCACCATCGAGCTCATAGGCAACACAAACTTCAATTTCATCTAGTTCATCAAGCACATCCAGCTTTGTGATCGCCAAGCAATCAAGGCCATTCACTTCAACGGCATAGCGACCGATCACTCCATCAAACCAACCACAACGGCGGCGGCGGCCAGTGGTAGTGCCGTATTCACCGCCGCGATCGCAGAGGTGATCCGACAGGCTCCCCTCCAGTTCCGTTGGGAAAGGGCCCTCACCAACCCTTGTGGTGTAAGCCTTGGCAACCCCAATTACGCGATCGATCAGGGTGGGCCCCACTCCAGCGCCAATACAGGCGCCCCCAGCCACAGGATTTGAGGAAGTTACGTAGGGATAGGTGCCGTGATCTAAATCAAGCAGGGTGCCCTGGGCCCCTTCAAAAAGAATATTTTTGCGTGCTTTTGCTGCCCCATGGATGCTGCGGATGCAATCCACCACATGGGGTGCCAATAGGCGCCCATAACCGGCGTATTCAGCAATAACAGCCTCAGCGTTAAGGGGCTCTAGGCCATGGATTCGCTCCAGGAGCAAATTCTTGGTTTTAATTGGGCCCTCGAGCCTTTCGCGCAGGTGTGCCTCATCAAGGAGGTCGATTACCCGAATGCCATTGCGCTCTGCTTTATCTGAATAGGTGGGGCCGATGCCGCGGCCGGTGGTTCCGATGCGACCACTACCCCGTTGCTCCTCAATCGCCTTATCGAGCAGGCGGTGATAGGGCATGGTTACGTGGGCAGTGGATGCCACCTTCAAACCACTGGCATCAATGCCATTGCTGGCGAGCATCTCCAGCTCACCGAGCAACACCTTGGGATCAACAACAGTGCCTGAACCGATCAGACACATGGTGTCTGGGTAGAGGATTCCCGAGGGAATGAGGTGCAACTTGAGCACCTTGCCATCCACAACAATCGTGTGACCGGCATTTACCCCCCCCTGGTAACGCACCACCACATCGGCGGAGCGGCTTAGCAAGTCGGTAATTTTCCCCTTGCCTTCGTCACCCCACTGAGCCCCTATGACGACAACGTTGGCCAAGGCAAGGGCGGCACGGGGCCGCTTCTCAAGACAATCCGAAAGTTTCTCAGATCAAGGTGCCTTGAGTCAAAGAAAAACTTTCAAATTGCTGCGAGATTGCTCAAGATCCTCTGGTAACACTAGTTTCCGCCTTGTGTAATTCCTTATCTATGCGCTTTACCAAGGCCTCGGGCAATGGTCTATTGGCATAGCTGGCGTAGTGGCCAGCTAAGGAATTCAAAGCTGTTTGCATTGTGGTGAAGGAGGCGAGTCCGTTCACGGAGCTATTGGGGCGATAGAGGGCGATGTAGCTATTGATTAGGGCCCTGGCATCTCGCTGCTGGTTAGCCCGCTCTGGCCCCTCAGCCGGAGTGGAGATGGTGGTTATCAAGGCTTCTGCCACCGCCATGGTGTCGTCTACATAGGATCCGGTTAAACCGGAAGCAGATTCACCACAAGCCGTTAGGCCAAGGGCCAAACAGCCGATCAGAAGAAAGCTGAGCAAAGGCTTTATCAGTTGCTCGTTTATTTGGTTTTGCATGTGCCTTAAGAGCGATTGCAGCTTTGTGGGCAACATGGTTTCCAAGCAATTGCTAAAGCTTAATTGCTACGCCAACGGGGGGGCAGCTGCGCAGCTGTGCAATGGCTGATTGCAAGCTGTTTTAGCCAAGTTGGAGGAAGGCTTCCATCAGCCCCCGACCAACTGCGTTCAAGGGAAGGATCGCGTCGATTAATACCCAGCAGCGGATCCTCACGGCGCAAATTAATCAAACTGATCAAACCGCTGGCCGGCCTAGCGCCATCGCACTCCAACTGAACCTCCAGGCTGATTTGCTCTCCAGCTGGATTTTTAATTAAAACCGGCAGTTGCCAAAGGCTTCGATCTGGCCCTAAACGGGTTTTGGTTTTTGATTCACCTAGCCACACCTCACGGCTGCCTAAGCGGGCAACAGGCTGCCCGCAGCCCCATAGGCAAAGCAAAAGGCCAAAGCCCGAGAGGGGGAGCAGGGATTTCACTAATCACCTAGCCGTTGAAGGCTCAGGCGCTTGAGTAAAAAATCTATTAGTTCAGATGCAGGGCCCTCCTGTTTATCGCCACTGCAGCGTTCAACCAACTCCACCACCCCATTGGCGGCTCCCCTGCCCACCACCAGTCTCCAGGGAATGCCGATCAATTCAGCATCCTTAAATTTCACTCCCGCCCGCTCGCTGCGATCATCCAAGAGCGCATCAACACCAGCTGCTAGCAATTGCCCATAGAGCCCCTCTGCCAGGTCCACCTGTTGGGGATCTTGGGCACTGGCGATTACTAACACCACCTCAAATGGGGCAATCGGCACTGGCCAAATGATGCCGGCAGAATCGTGGTTTTGTTCAACAGCAGCCTGGGCCAAACGCGAAACCCCAATGCCGTAACAGCCCATCCACAGGGCCTCCTCCTCTCCCTGTTCATTGGTGAAACGGGCATCAAGCGCTTCTGAATACTTCCTACCCAATTGAAAAATGTGCCCCACCTCAATGCCGCGGGTGGCCTGGAGCACTTGAGCTGGATCGTGGCAGCAGCGGTCGCCCGCTTGGGCGGAACGCAGATCAAGCACCTCAGGCAGTGGAATCCCATTGGTGCCCCAGCGGGCCCCAACCAAATGTTGGTTAGGGGTGTTTGCACCGCAAACAAAACAGTTGAGCTGAGCGGCGCTGCTATCGGCGTAACGCAAAAATTTTGGCGCCAGTGATGGGCTGCCAGCCAGCACGGAATCATCCAGATCAGGACCCACATAGCCCATCGGAATCAAGCGGGGATCTGCCAAGCAAGATGCTTCCAAGGCCTGCAGTTTGAGCAGGCTTCCCCATTGGGAACCATGGGCTCTGGTTAGGGCATTGCTCAATTTCACCTCATTTAGTTGCTGGTCGCCCCGCAGGCTCACCAGCAATGCGTGGCCAGTGCCATTGCTGAAACGCGCCACCAGCAAAAGCACCTTCACCGTTTGGCTCGGTTGAAAGCCATGGGCTGAACAAAGGGCTTCAATGCTGGTTTGACCAGGGGTCGCCAGATAACTGGCCTCGTCTATCAAAAGTGGTTCAGCTTCCGGTGCCAAGGATTCAGCCCTTTCCTGGTTGGCGGCATAGCTGTTATCTGCGCTGATCAAAATCAGATCTTCACCGGCGTCGGCCGTAACCATGAATTCCTTACTGGCGGAGCCACCAATCGCACCGCTATCAGCATCAACTGCGATCGACTGCACACCGCAACGGGCAAAAATTCGCTTATAGGCCGCTTCCATCACCCCATAGGTGTTGGCCAGGTCGCCGCTGCTGGCATGGAAGGAATAGGCATCCTTCATGATGAATTCGCGGCCGCGCATCAAGCCAAAGCGGGGTCTGATTTCATCACGGAATTTGGTTTGAATTTGATAGAGGCTTGCTGGTAATTGCCTGTAGGAACGCAACAAATCAGCAGCCAGGGTGGTGATTACCTCTTCATGGGTGGGGCCAAGCCCCAGGGCACGATCCTGGCGATCCACCAGGTTGAACATGATTCCTTCCCCATCGGTGTAGCCAGCCCAACGGCCACTGCGCTGCCAGAGCTCTGCCGGCTGGAGCTGGGGCAAGAGGGTTTCCAGCGCGCCGGTGGCATTCATCTCCTCTCGAACAATCGCTGAGATCTTGCTTAAAACCCGCCACATCAAAGGCAAATAGGCGTAGATGCCAGCCGCCAGCCTTCTGATGTAACCGGCCCTCACCAGGAGGCGATGGGAGGGGATTTCAGCTTCGGCGGGGTCATCGCGCAGCGTCACCAGGAGTAAACGGGAGACGCGCATGGGGAATTTGTGGTTTGGCCGGAAGCTATCACTGGGCCGCGGCGATGGGACGCTTTTTTTAGCTCCACAGCACAGGATTTAAGCCTGGACCAACGAAAAACATCTGCTATGGTCTGGCGAAATCCCGCTTGTCCAAGAGCTGTCTCATGGTTGCCATATCCCCCATGGGTTACACGAACGAAGAAGTAGTTGCCAGTGATGCACTCATCTCCATCGATGACGTGCAGCGGGCCCTAAATCGCTCTAGGGCATCTGTTTACAGATACACAAACACCGACCCCCGCAACCTCAATCCACCCTTTAATGCCCGCAAGCTCAATCCTGAATACCGCAGCGACCAAAAGGAAGCGTTGCTATTTCACCCCAATGAGGTGGCTCGTTTTGCCAGGGATGTGCTGCGCATCAAGGAGGTAACGGTTGAAGTGCTCAACTCCCCCTATTCAGCAACTCAACAACTGCTCAGCACAATCCTCGAGGAACTGCGTGATATCCGTGTTCTGCTAGCTGAATCAAGTAGCAACAGCACCACCGACCTGAATTCGCGCCGGGATCTAAAGCGCAATGTTGCCTGATGCAAACCTAAAAGCTGCATATCCTTGCAGCGCCTGTCATTATGCAAATAACCCAATCCAAGGGTTGTTGTTGATCCCTTTGTATGACACCTGGCTTAGAAACTGATAGTGAACAAAATGGAGAGCCCCACAGTAGGGGCTTCCATCCAGTTGCTGAATTAACCGGATTAAGCATTGGCTTTGCAGCAATTTTATTGCCAATTTGCTGCGTTTTGGCTGATCAAATACTTCCCTTGCCCACCAATCAAGTGATTATTGGCGTCGCAGCGCCACAACCCCTTCGTACTGAAGCGCCTGAAATACCCGGATTGGATCGCTGAATCCCGCCGCATCCAGCAGAGCCGAGCGGCGAGCTTCACCAATCGGGTAGAGCCCTTGATTGATAAGGGGCAGTTCCTGGCCGAGGCCACTGGCCCTTTGAAATTGCCCTAGGGCCCCCTGGAATTGCTGTTCCATGGCGCTATTCAAGCCGCTGCCACCGCCCATTAAATCAAGCAGCAACAGGGGCGCCCCAGGCTGTAGCAAGCGGGCCAAGGAAGCGAGAAAGGCCAATTTGGAGCCATTGTCTGCCAATTCCTGCAACACCAGCACGGCTGTGGCAGCAGCAAAACATTGCTCCCCAGGCAAATTCTCCACCGGACCTTGAACCCATTGCACCGCTTCGGCATCACTGCCAAGCCTCTGGCGGGCCGCCTCCACCATGGCAAAGGAGGGATCCACTGCTGTGAGCTGCCAATCGCTTCTTTGCGCCCTGGCCTCTAGTAGTTCAGCCCCAGTGCCGCAACCAACCACCAGCACAGGCGCCCCCTCTACGGCGGCCGTTGGGAAGCCAGACATCAAGGCCACCGATAAACGAGCCAAACTGCGATAGCCAGGAATTTGGCGTTCGGCCCTGTCGTCGTAGGCGGAACTGGAAAGTTGTGTTTCCAAAATTTGTGGCCTGGGTAAGTTGCCAAATGTTAGGCAGAGCCATTCGGTTGCCCCGGCCGGTTAAGTTGGCTGGCACCTAATCAATCCAAACGCCGTGCCCACCATCCGTTTTGAGCAGGAAGCCCAGCAGGTTGGTTGCATTGAAGGGGCAAATCTCCGCAAAGCCGCCTTGGATGCTGGTATCAACCCTTACAAAGGCCTGAATAACCTCAACAACTGCGGTGGGGTAGGCCAGTGCGGCACCTGCGTTATGGAAGTGGTGGAGGGTATGAACAACCTCTCGCCCCGCTCAGATGTGGAGGAGGTTTACCTCGCTGATCGCCCCGCTAACTACAGGCTGAGCTGCCGCACCAGCGTGAATGGCGACGTAACTGTTAGAACCCGCCCTGCCGATGGGGCGGGTCAAGGATCAAACAGTTTGCTTGGTGCCCTCAAGGCTCTGTTGCCAAGCCTCCGTCGCTAAATTGCTCTAGTTTTTGCAATAAATTATCCACGCCAGCACTATTTATCCCTGATAAGTAGGTGAGTTTTAACTGCTCCAAGATTTCCGAGAGCAGAGCCTGGCTCTGCTCCAATGTTGCTGTTTCACCTAGGGCGTCCCCAAGCTCATGCCAAAAGGCTTCACTGGCACTTAGCCATAAATCTTTAACCCGTTGGTCATCCCTACTCAATTCAGCGGCTGTGCCTTTGGATAGATCTAAAAGGGCTTCGATTACACCAGCGGCTAATTGCCTACTGAATTCCCTCTCCATTATTTGCACCGGCTGAAGTTTTTGCAGCGGTGCTGATAGTGGGGTTTTAACTAAACTTCTTTGCAAGCCATAGGCCAACAATTCCTTACCTTGGGGCGCCAATCTTGGCAAAACCCGGCCAAGTAATAAGGGAAGCCACAGCCGCAATAAACCTTCAATATCTTGCTTTTCAGCAACTTGAAAACTGTTTGGTTTGCCTAATCTTTTAATTCGCTGTTCCCATTGGGGGGAACGAATTAACCCCTGCAAACCCTCTACTAATTGCAGCGCAATTACTTCAATCAGTTCCACAGCCAACAGGGCCACAACGCCCCTGCTCACCACCACTCGCACCGGTTCAACATCCACTAGGCCACTACTCCTAAGCCTGCTTGCCACTGGTATCACGCGGGCAACACGCCAAAAAGGCAGTAGTAAAGGCAAATCCATCCAACGTCTCAAGCAAGCATCACGCCATGAAAGAGCTGGAAAGCGGCGTTTTAATTGCAGCACTCGCAAGAGAATATCCAGGGCAAATACGCTTTGAAACCACACCAAATCAATGCGCCAGAACCGCTCAGTTGCCCTACCGGTTTCATCGATTGAACGCCAATAATTAGTTGCAACCAGGGGTAACACCTCCTGTTGCCAAAAAATACGTTCTGCCGGCCATGGATTTAAAAGTAACCATTCAGAGCTGAATAGTTTGGCCGCCCCAAGCCGAGCAGATTCAAGGCCGGTGCGTTGCCTTAAACGGTTTTTGATCCGTTCCAGGGTGCCTGTTTTATTAGCCGCCAAAAAGGGGTTTTCGGTTATTAATTTATCCGTAAGCGCCAACTGTTGCCCTAATAATTGTTTGCTTTTATTAGTTGTAAGTTTATTGCTTAATAAATGTTGATCCAAATCATGCCAACGCCTTAAATAGTTTTCCGTATCGCGATGGGGTTCGATACCTTTGATCGGGTCGTAGTAAGGAGTGATATCAGGTAAAAAAGTAAGCGGTATGGCTATGGCAACCCCTGGAAATAAATACAACTGCCGTTGCAACCAAAAATTACGCAATGGCACATAACTGATATCAAACACCACCAACAGCAAGTTGAGGCTGGCCCAAATGGCCACAAATAAATCCCAACTGTGCCCCAAAGGCCTTAGGGGCAGATGGTTGCGCCATTTAGGGGCATGCAGCCAGCGGGGTCGCACCATCACATATTTTCAATCACCCCAGGCTATAGGGAGTAACTTGCCCTTGATTGCGGGCTAACAAGGTGGCATTGCACCAATTAGATCAATTTTTGCAGCAAGCGCGCCTGGATCCAAACCTGGCCGAGCAATTGAAACAGCCCATGGATCTAGAGGCTTTCCTTGCTTTGGCAAGCCGAGCCGGTTACCAGCTCAGTGAACAGGATGTGTTGGCAGCCCAGGCAAGGCAGGAAGCAAGCCTGAGCAACCGCGACCTACAACAGCGTGCTGGGGAAGAAGCCCGCCGCTTGCGTTCTTTCATTCCCGGCTAGTGCTCAGTTTGTAAATTGCAGCGCCTTGCCCCGGCAGGCTTCATTGAATTGGCCCTTTTCATAGCCAACAACACCTGCCACCACCGTTGCTTCAGGCCAACCGATCAATTCCCAACCCTCAAAGGGACTCCAGCCACAGCGGCTTACCACCTCCTCCCTAAGCACGGGCTTGGAGCGATTCATATCTACCAACACCAAATCCCCATCCCAACCAGGCTCCAACTTGCCTTTACGTTCAATTCCATAGAGTTCAGCTGGTTTCAAACTCATCCAGTTGGAAACTTGGGCCAAGCTGCATCGGCCAAGGCCAACTTGAGTAAGCATCAAAGCCAGTGATGTTTCAACCCCTGGCATACCAGAGGGACTATGGGGATAGGGTTTTGCCTTTTCTGTGAGGGTGTGGGGTGCGTGGTCGGTGGCGATGCAATCGATAACCCCATCCAATAGGGCTTGCCAAAGCATTTCTCTGTCTGCAGCGGTGCGCAGGGGTGGATTCATTTGGGCAAGGCTGCCGATTAAGCCATAGGCACTGCTATCCAGCAAAAGATGCTGGGGGGTTACCTCTGTGCTGATCAGAGCGGTTTTGTTGTGGCGCAACCATTCCGCCTCTGCCCCAGTGGTGAGATGAAGCACATGTAAACGGCGGCCATAGCGATTTGAAAACAGCACAGCCCGCTGGGTGGCAAGCATCGCTGCCTCTGGATCATGCACTTGGGAATGGAGATCCGGCGGCCGTTCAGAGGGGTTGGGGTATTGGGCTAAAAGCATTTCACTGCGCTGGCGCAGCCGCTCTTGATCTTCTGCGTGCACGGCAATCAAGGCCTTGCCAGTTGCAAAAATGCGTTCCTGGCCATCGATATCACCACAATCAAGGATGCCCTTGCCGCTTCCCATAAACATCTTTATGCCGCACACCTGGCCTGGGTTGCTTAGGGCATCCAGGTTGGAGCAATCACCGCAGGCACCAAAAAAGAAGCCGTAGTGCACGCGGCTAACCGCTGCAGCCCGTGCCAACTTGGCTATGAGCGCCTCGGCACTAATTGTTGGTGGCACCGTATTAGGCATTTCCAGGTATGCCGTTACCCCTCCCCGTAAACAGGCCCGGCTGGCGCTAATTAGGTCTTCCTTATGGGTGAGGCCAGGATCACGGAAGTGCACTTGGGGATCAATCACCCCTGGCAACACGGTTAACCCATGGGCTTCCAGCACAGGGCCATCCCAAGCAGCGGCTGGAATCTCATGGCAGGCCTCAATTACGCCAGCTCGGATCTCTAAATCCAGCGATCTCAAACTGCCATCGGCTTGCAGCACTTGGCCACCGCGCACCATCAAATCTCCTTCGGCCATAGCCATGGCAAATGCGCAGCAGCTTTGCCCCTAGTGTGCATATAAAGCACTGTTTCGGCTTGGAAGAACCACAACAGGAAGGGGGGTTTTGGCGCAGCCTGCTGTTACCGCTGGCTTTGATCTTGCTAACGAGGCATTTTTTGCTGGAGGCCCGCTATATCCCCTCCGGTTCAATGCTGCCCGGCCTGCAGTTACAGGATCGTTTAATGGTTGAAAAACTCAGCAGCCGCCAACGCAGCCCCAGGAGGGGAGAAATAATTGTTTTTAATGCCCCCCAGGCCTTTGATCCGGCCCTTAAAGACTCCTACCGCCCAGGCCCACTGCAATGCTTTTTTGTTAACTTACCGATTATTGGTGCCCTGGCTGGCCTCCAGGCGCCAGCCTGTGATGCCTACATAAAAAGAGTGGTGGCAATAGCGGGAGATCAAGTTGTTGTTGATCCAAGCGGCAAAATACAAATAAATGGTAAAAAAGTTTTTGAACCCTATGTAAGCAATTACTGCAGTTCATCACCCTGCAAATCATTGCAAACTGTGGTGCCAGCTAAATCTGTTTTGGTTTTAGGTGATAACCGCGCCAATAGTTGGGACGGACGCTTTTGGCCTGGCACAAACTTTGTGCCAGAGGATCAAATAATTGGCAGGGCGCTGTTTCGTTTTTGGCCGCCTAACAGGTTTGGCTCACTTTTGCACCCTGATCCCAGCGCCAAGCCTGTGGCGCCTGCAACCCAGTAGCCAGCACTTGTCCTTTTAATTGCTCTTGCCTTAAGGGGCGATTAGCAGCAAGGCTGCCAGCTTGATAGGAAAAGGGGTGCTGGGGATCAAATAGCAACCAACGGCTACTGCCTGGCACCAGGATCTCTGGCCGAACACCCAGAAAACTGGCAGGTCCCCAACTAAGGGCCTGCCATAGTTCCGCAGCACTCCATCCATCCCCTTCCACCAGGGCATGCCAAAGGCTGGGCAACACCGCTTGATAGCCGGCCACACCAGGCCGCCTTTGATCAAGGGGTAGCAGCTGTTCCTCAAGATCTAAGGGGCAGTGATGCACCGCCACAGCCTGCAATAAGCCGGATCGCAGGGCTTGCCTCAAACGGCAACGATCCAATTCCCCGCCAAGGGAGGGTTGCACCCGCCAGCCCTCAGCCTGGGGATTTAGTTCTGCGTTGTGGGTTAGCAGGTGCCACCAGCTCACGCTGGCCTGGGGAGGTTGCTGGCAGTGTTGCAATTGATCCAAAGCCGCTGCCGTTGATAAATTCATCAAGCGAAAAGGCAGGGCTGAACCAGTTGCCGCAATAAGCGCTAATAAACTTGCCAATGGCAGCGTTTCGCTAGCGGGGGGGTCGCCTGGCCAACCAAGCCGCAGGGCAGCAACCCCATCGCGCACAAAACCACCTTGGGTTAGATCTTGGTCCCTTGGCGCCAGCAATAGGGGAGCCTCCAATACCTCACCGAGCACAACAGCCCGCTCCAGCAGAGGCATTGGTGGAATCGACTCCGATTCAGCAAGGCCAATGGCCCCTGCCTGCAGCAATTCTCGATGGGGTGCAAATGCCTTGCCATCACCCGCAAGGCTTAGGGCGCCCCAACAATGCAACTGCAGGGGCTGGGGCCATTGCAGTTGCAACTGTTCAGGTTGATCCCTCCAGCAACGGGCCTGGGGTAACAAAGCAACACTTCCATAGCCAGCGGCGGCACATTCAATGCCAAGGCTTTTGAGGGTTTCGGCAGGGCCTAGTTCTGGATCTTCAAGAATGCTGTGGGGATCTACAAGTACAGGTGCGATCAGCCATTGGCTTTGGGCCTGCAGAACAACAACCTCAGAATCAAGGGCTGCCAATTGCTCTGCTTGCTGATCAAAGGCCAGCAGTTGTTGGCCAGCTAATAGAACCGATGTTCGCCTCAGGGGTTGATTTGGGCCCTCTAAGAACTGCAGCTCACGCAGAAGAAACTTCACAGGGCCCCAGCTGCAGTGCGATCAAGCACCCCCCCCAGATGACCGGTGAGATTTAAACCTGCCACCACAGGTTCGCCAATCCCCCCGGAGCCGTAATCGATCACACTCACCCCACCATTGCCCTGCTTAACCGCCCAAATATCAGCTGGGGAGAGCCCTAGCAGGTAACAAAGGATTGTTTTATTCACTGCATCGTGGGCCACCACCAGGGCGGTTTCCTGGTTGCTTAAACCAGCCACAATCGCCTGCCAACTTTGAACCGAACGGTCCCACACCTGTTGAATTGTTTCGCCACTGGGCATTTCCACCGTATGGGGGTGGCTTTGCCATGCGGCCAACAAATCAGGCCAACCAGCTTGGATTTCAGCTTCTAAACATCCCTCCCATTCGCCGTGGGCAATTTCCACAAGTCCGCCACAACTGGTAAGTGGAACTGCTTTTGCTTGGGCCCTAAGGATTGCTTCTGCTGTTTGACGCGGCCTGGCCATGGAACTGGTGTAAGCCCGATCCAATTCAACATTTTGCAAGAACTGAGCTGCTGCCTCAGCCTGGGCGTAGCCCCGATCGTTTAAAGGAATGTCGATTTGCCCCTGAAACCTGCCCTCGCGGTTCCAATTTGTTTCCCCATGGCGAACAAGCAAAAGCCTGGGGCCACCTGAACGCTGGGGCAATGGATCATCAAGGTGGGAAATCGTATTGAGGGATTCAATCTGCACTTCGCCACCAGGGCGCAAATTCAAAACCGATAGGGAACAGTTATTGATGCGGTAGCGGTTGAAATGGCTGGCAGGTAAGCCAAGGGCAGCAAGTAATAAACAACGCAAAATTCCGTTATGGGCAACCACTAAAACCGTGTGATTTGCCTCTGGTGGATGTTCAGTTGTTAGTTGCTGCCAGAGTTGTTCAGCTTGGCTGTGCAGCTCCTGTACTGGTAGGTAGGGCCTGCCATCTGCTTGCTGCAACTGCAGTTCAGCCGGTGCCTGCTTCCATTGCAGGTGGGCCTCTGGATACTGTTCAGCCACCTGGTTGCGGGTGAGCCCAAACCATGGGCTGAGGTCGATTTCAAGCAACAGATTGCTGCTTGTGATCGCTGCTTTACCCCCTTGGCACTCCATTAACAACTGGGCAGTGCGTTGGGCCCTCTGCAGGGGGGAACACAAAATCGCATCAATGCTTAATTCCGCCAGGGCCTTACCCAGCTGGCGGGCCTGTTGCTCCCCTGCGGCACTGAGCACAGAGGCATCCTCCCGCCCTTGGATGCGTCCTTCGAGATTGAAGCTGCTGAGCCCGTGTCGTACCAGTAAAATCCTTGTGGCCACAGGACTCTTTAGGATCTGATTAGCCATCGTAGGACGCACCGTTGCCCCCCAAGCGCACTGCCGTTGGTATCACTCTGTTGGCTTGGCTAAGCCTGCTATTAGCAAGTTTGATCTGGGGCTTTTCCCTGCTGGATAGCCTTGATCGCCCCTCCGTGGGCAATGCCCTCGAGCAAAGGCAACTGGAACTAAATCTGCTGGCGATCCAAGGAAAACAAAGCCCAATAATTGAAAAGCTGGTGGAAAAAAATCCAACCCAGTTATTGCTAGAGGCAGTGCAAAAAAGCAGCACTGCAAGCAGTAGTGAAAGTTTGCTTGAGCAGGGCCTGCTGGAGTTGCAGCTCGGTAAAAGCGCTGCTGCAAAACTGCATTTTGAATCGGTGGCAAGCAATGGCAGCCCCCAGCAACAGAGCTTGGCTAAAGCCTTGCTCAGGCCTGAAGCAAGCGAGCAATTGCCCCCACTTCCAGAGAGGCCGATATATCGCTTACTGAGTTGCAAAGCCCTTGCAAAACCCACCAACTTATGTGTGGCACCGCCCCTAATCGAACAGGCAAAAACCCGTTTGATCTTGGTGAGCCTGCTGCCCTTGGCTGGGGTGGTGGCTGGGGTGTTGCTGCTGGGCAGATTGCTTTGGCAGATATGGCGCCATCGCCTCAATGCAGCACCAGAGCTACTCGGCCCAGGCTTAAGCCTCATGGAAACAGTATTGGTTGTTGCCGGTGGTTTTGTTGTGCTGGGGGAGGTAATCCTTCCCCTGGTGGCGATGCCACTGGTTTCAAAGCTGATATCCCTTTTACCCCTAGAAGCTGCCGCCAGCAGTGGCGCCGTTGTTATGGGGCTCTACAGCTTTACAGCATTACCAGCTTTGCTTTTGATCTGGGCCTTTAAAGGCAAGGATTTGCAATGGAATCCCAGCTGGAATGCCATTGGGCAGGGCTTTAGGGGGCTGCTGCTCGCTTTACCCCTGGTGGCATTGGTGGGATGGGTGGTGGAACAAATCTGGCCCCAAGCCGGAGGCAGTAATCCGCTGCTCGAACAGGTTTTAGATAGTAGAAATGGCACCGCCTTAGCCCTGCTTGCAATCACAGCAGTGGTGTTAGCGCCATTATTTGAAGAGCTTTTGTTCCGTGGCCTGCTGCTGCCGGTGCTGGGGGGCTATTGGGGAAATTTTGCTGGTGTTGTTATCAGCGCCCTGGTTTTTGCACTGGCCCATTTAAGCCTTAGTGAGGCAGCACCCTTATTTGTGCTCGGCCTAGGGCTCGGCTGGGTGCGGCTACGCAGCGGCAATTTGAGCAGTTGTGTTGTTATGCATGGGCTTTGGAACGGTCTCACTTTTTTCAATCTAATAATGCTCGGCAGTTAGTTAGCAAAAGCGGTTAAATAATGGAAGCTTTTCCGTAAACCCTTGCCACCACCAGTGGTGGATGGTTCACTAGCGCATCTTGCTTAAGCTCCACAACTAGTGGCTGTTCCGCTCCCCCTTCGCCATCCCCAAACTAATCACCAAGATCAGGAGCTGGAATTGCGCAGGGCCCAAGTAGCCCAACGCAAGGCCCAACGGCAAAAACGCAAACTTGAGTTATTACAGGGTTCCCTATCTGCCAAGCGGGTGGAACGCCAGGCTCCTTGGTTGGCCGGCCTACATCGCATCGCCGATGGTGGATTGGTAGCAACAGGAGTAGCAGCAGTTGTTTTAACGGGTTTAACGCTGCATTGGCAGAACCGCTGGGGCAATGATTTCCGGGATCTCCATGCTGCCCAAGAACTTCAACATCGCGTTCAGGAAACGATTTCATCCTTAGAACAATTCCACCTGCTCAAGGCGCGTCAACCGGGAGCGCTAGTGGCAACCCGCAGCGAAGATTTGTTATTCGTGCCAAAACCACCATCGGCTAGCCAGGCCATAGATCAAATCCATCGGCCCTTGCGCTTTTCCTTGATGGCAAGTGGCTACTAAAAATTTGGCCCGTAAATCTTCAGCCACAATGGCGCGCAAAACCCCGCCAAATCGCCACAGGGTGTTGCAATTGCACCCCGTGCCAAGTTCAAGGCTGGTAACGGTTGTAGTGCTTTTAATTTTGGGTTTAGGCGGTTTAGCGCTCAGGTTGGGTTGGCTTCAAGTGATGGAAGGCCAAAAACTTGAAGCAAAGGCCCGGCAGGTGCAAACAGAAAAACTTGATCCCCTGGGTAGGCGCCGCAGCATTGTTGATCGCACCGGCCGCTTACTGGCGATTGATGAAGAACGGGTAACCGTTTGGGCCCACCCCCGTTATTTCCATTTCCCCGGCGACGACCCCGGTAGAAAACGCAGCAATCGTGAGGTGGCCCTACGGTTGGCCCCACTGCTGGGGCTTGATCCAGATGTATTGGTTGCCCGCCTTGGCAGCCATCGCTCTGGCGTAAAACTGGCCACAAATCTCGAACCATCGCTTGGCTCAAGGCTCAAAGCCCTTGGCATTGATGGCATCGACTTTGAACACGGACCGCAGCGGATTTATCCCCAGGGGCCACTATTTGCAAATGTTGTTGGTTTCCTCAACCTGGAGCGAATTCCCCAAGCTGGATTAGAGCAAAGTTTAGAAAAGGATTTACGCAGCCAAGAAAGCAGCATTGGCATCCGCCGCGGTGGCGATGGCACCCCACTGCCGGATGGCTTAGGGGCAGGCAGCATGTTCCGCGACGATTTGAAGCTGCAACTAACCCTTGATACCCGTTTACAACGGGTGGCTCAGATGGAGTTAGCCCGCCAGGTGAAGAAATGGAATGCCAAGCGGGGCGCAGCCATGGTTATGGATGCCCGCAATGGAGAATTATTAGCACTCACTTCAGTGCCCACCTACGATCCAAATCAATTCTGGCGCCATCAACCCGGCCTATTTCGTGAGTGGTCGGTGCAGGATCTCTACGAACCTGGTTCAACTTTTAAACCGATAAACATCGCCATCGGTTTGCAGGAAAAAGCCCTGCAGCCAAACACCCGTTTAAACGACACCGGTTCCTTACAAATAGGCGGCTGGCCAATTTTTAATAACGATAAATCCGCCTATGGCCTAATTGATCTACCCACAACCTTGCAGGTTTCGAGCAATGTGGCGATGGT
The DNA here is from genome assembly GCF_024345595.1 of Synechococcus lacustris Maggiore-St4-Slac. Taxonomy (NCBI): domain Bacteria; kingdom Bacillati; phylum Cyanobacteriota; class Cyanophyceae; order Synechococcales; family Synechococcaceae; genus Synechococcus; species Synechococcus lacustris. The sequence continues at coordinate 168,373 of NZ_JAGQBK010000004.1, forward strand.
AAAAGCAATGCAGAAACTAAAACCAGCGCTTTATTGGCAATGGTTAGATCGAATTGGCATTGGCACAGCCCCAGATACCGACTTACCAGGGGCGGTGAGCGGCCAGCTCAAATCACGGGCCACCTTCCTTGAAAATCCAATCGAACCAGCCACCGCAGCCTTTGGCCAAGGCTTTGCTCTCACACCATTAAAAGCACTTCAATTGCATGGGATGCTGGTGAATGGTGGCAAGTTGGTGAGCCCCCACATCACCCGCGGCCTGCGCAGTGGCGACAATCTGGCCGATGCAGCCGCCAGCAACGGCTTGCAATTGTTGGATCCCAAGGTGTGCAAATTAGTGCTGAACTGGTTGGAAACAGTGGTGGAAAAGGGCAGTGGAAAAGCTGCCCAGGTGCCGGGTTACCGCATTGGCGGTAAAACCGGCACCGCCCAGAAAGCAGCCAATGGGGTTTACATCGCTGGGGCAAGGATTACTAGTTTTGTGGCCCACCTACCGATTAATGATCCCCGTTATGTGGTTTTAGTGGTGGTGGATGAACCCCAAGGAGGTAATGCCTATGGTTCCACCGTGGCGGCGCCGGTTGCTAAAAGCATCATTGAAGCTTTATTAGTAATCGAACAAATTCCACCCAGTAAAACCAGTGCTTCAAACAAAGCCTTAAGCAAGGCTTGAACCGCAGCTGTAAAGCCTGGCTACGGTGCTGATGAACGATTTTGAAATGCCGTGGCCACCCTGCTTGAACAGCTTTCCAGCATGACCGTGGTGGTTGCCGACACCGGCGACCTCCAGGCGATACAGCAATTCACCCCAAGGGACGCCACCACAAACCCATCCCTAATCCTTGCTGCAGCACAAATACCCGACTACCAACATTTAATAGACGACACCCTGAAGGCATCCCGCAAACTTATTGGTGCCAATGCCCCTGCTGAGCAGGTTGTTGCTGAGGCGCTAGATGAAATCTGTGTGAGTTTCGGTAAAGAAATTCTCAAAATCGTGCCCGGAAGGGTTTCCACAGAAGTGGATGCCCGGCTCAGTTTTGACACCGAAGCAACGATTGCAAAAGCGCACAAATTAATTGGTCTTTATAACGATGCCGGCATCACTAACGAGCGGGTTTTAATCAAAATTGCATCCACCTGGGAGGGCATCAAGGCAGCTGAATCCCTAGAGAAAGAAGGTATTCACTGCAACCTCACCCTCTTGTTTGGTTTTGCCCAGGCGGTTGCCTGCGCTGAGGCGGGCATCACCTTGATCTCACCATTTGTGGGCAGGATTCTGGATTGGTATAAAAAAGACAGCGGCCGCGACAGCTATCCAGGCCCTGAGGACCCAGGTGTAATCTCAGTTACGAAAATATTTAATTACTTCAAAACCTACGGCTACAAAACAGAGGTTATGGGTGCCAGCTTCCGCAACCTAGATGAAATTATTGAGCTTGCAGGTTGTGATCTATTAACAATTTCACCTAAATTGTTGGATCAACTGCGTAATACCGAAGCACCCTTAAGCCGCAAACTAAACCCAGGGGCCCCCGCTGCCACCATTGAAAAATTCAGCATTGATGCGGCCCGCTTCAGTGAAATGATGCAGGAAGACCGGATGGCCCATGAAAAGCTGAATGAAGGGATCCAAGGCTTCAGCAAAGCAATAGATACTTTGGAAGCCCAACTGGCCCATCGATTAGCTGTAATTGAAGGTGGTGCAGCATTTGCCCATGCGGCCCAAGAAATATTCCTGCTCAATGATCTTGATGGTGATGGCTGCATCACCAGGGAAGAGTGGTTAGGTAGCGATGCCGTATTTGACGCCCTTGATTGCGACCACGACGGCAGGTTGATGCCCGAAGATGTGCGCGGTGGCCTAGGGGCGGCCCTTGCCACAGCTCGCTGATCGCAAAGGAGCCAATAGGGCGAGGCGATTCGCTTGCAGGGGATTGAAATTATCGTCGCTTGCAAGCAGCAAAGTGGAGCGGCCATCGCCCAAGCGAGGCCCCTCTGCCATCGCCTCCCAGTTGTCGGGCGCCAGGCCAAGGCCAATCAAATCCCATTGGGCAATGGGTTTTAAGGGTCCCTTTGTTTTTGCCGATAACTGGATTGGTGCAAACAACTCCAAGCGAGACCACCATTGATTTGGCTCCCGGTAGCCACGCCAAAGGGCAAGTAAGGCATCATTTTCAATTGCAATTAATTCTGTTAGCCCCCAATGGGCTTCAGCTCCTGCTGCTGGCTGATATTCAAGCGATGGCAAGATTTGTTTGAACTGGAGTTGATCTGGTTTACTTTTAATTTCTGCCAGCAGCAACCGCAGCTGGTTTGGGGGATCCTGTTTTAAAGGACGTTCCGCCGCCATTAGCAAATGTTTTCCGGGTAGTGCCACCAATGCCTCGGGGCCTTGATTTGGCAGCAACCCTGAATCAAGGGCCGGCTGCCATTCTTGCGGCAAGGGGAATCTATTAATCAGAGAAAAGCCAAAATTAGAGCTGCTCGCTTTATTCAGCTGCAATAATTCAGCCGGTTGGATTGATGCATCCCTAGCTTCACTTGCCATCCACCAAGCAGCCCCTGCTTGCACCAAGGCCTCCCCATCTAGGGGGGTATTTGGAGAACCTTGAATTGGTTGAGGTTCACTCAACTGCCAGCGGGGATTTAAAAGTGAACCACGCCAATCAATGCTAAGGGTAAAGGCACGGGGAGCATCACTAAGTAAGATAATTTGCTGCTTTTTTAATAGGGTTTGCATACCAGAAAAACCGCCAATTGGAACACCCATGGCACTTTGTTTTGGTAATTCCTGCTGCCAAAGCAACTGCCATCCAGCCGTTAATGGACATGGCAAAAGTGGATTGAGCGCAAGGGCTGCCAGCAGCTGAATTGCAATCATTTAAAACCAAACATCAATCGACGAATCACCCTTTGGGCAATATCGCCATAGCCCATTTCACCGCTGAGGATTTGGGCAATCCGTTGCGGTGCTGTGGGACGTTTGATACCCAATTGGTAGCCCACCTTTGGGAATCGATAAAACACTTGGCCAATGCGTCTACCCCATTGCATTGATTCACCCCATTCGCTTCGCATTGTTGCCGAATAGCCGGCAAGGGCGTTGGGATCTCCACCAAACCATTGGTGCAAAGCCTCAGCAGAACGTAAACCAGATAGCAGGGCTGGTCGTAAACCCTCAGCCAGGAAGGGATCAGCAAGGGACGCCGCATCACCCACCGCAAGCACGGCATCGCCGTGGAGCGGATAGTGGCCATTCCAAACCCTTAGGGGCCAGGGCCGCCGCCTACCGGCGGTGGCTTCAAATCCAAGGGAGGGCAATAGTTTTGATAACACTTGATCGTAATTAGTAGCTAAATCATTGCTATGAAGAGCGGATGTTTTTCCTAAAAATGTACCAACGCCAATGCTGTAGCCACCGAGGCGAGGGAAACACCAACAAAAGCCATTTTTAACCAGGCCAAATTCAAACCTTGCCGTTGTTTCTTCAAGAACCTCACCATCTAAATCAACCGCTAAGGCAGAGGCGAGCCGAGGCTGCGGATCACCTAGGCCAAGCTGATGGGCAAAATTACCTTTAGAGCCATTGGCCAACACCAAAGCAGCACAACACAAACTTTGTTCACCGCCGGAACCCTTTAATTGCAAACGCCATCCGCCTTGATCCCTTTCAATGCCAATAAGGCTAAAACCCATTAACAATTCAGCACCATGGTTTTGCGCTTGGTTTAGTAGATAGGCATCCAATTTCAAACGAGTAACGATCCAAAAGGGCGACTCCCCAGGCAAATCAGCAATTACAGGATCATCTAAACACCAGGTAAAACGCACCCGATCGATCACCCGGTCCACCACCGGGCTTAGATCACAGGGAAACCAACGTTGCACCGAAGCGGCCATGCCACCGCCGCAGGGTTTAGGGCGAGGGAATGGGCCCGGTTCAATTACAGCAACGGAATGGCCCCGGAGCGCTAGGTGGTAAGCGGCGGCGGCACCTGCGGCGCCAGCGCCTACCACCGCCACATCAAGCCTGGAGGCGCTCACACCTTGAGAATATCCGCTTCTTTATCAGCTAGAAGCTTCTCAAGTTCAACAATAGATTTATCAGTTACTTTTTGTACTTTTTCCTGCTCATCACGGCTTAGATCTTCCGACAACTCACCATCTTTTTCCTGTTTTTTAATTTGATCAATCGCATCGCGGCGAATGTTACGAAGGGCGACCTTACCCTCCTCAGCATATTTTGCTAGCAGCTTGCAGAGATCCTTTCTTCTTTCCGTTGTTAAGGGTGGAATATTTATTCTTATCAGCCTGCCATCATTATTAGTGGTGAGCCCTAAATCACTAGTGGCAATTGCTTTTTCAATCAAAGCCATAGAGCCACTATCAAATGGTTGAATTTGAATGGTTTGGGCATCTGGTGTTGATATTGTTGCCAAAGCCTTCAGCGGTGTTTCAGCGCCGTAATATTCAACAATTATTTTATCTAACAAAGAAGGATTGGCCCTACCGGTGCGAATGGTGTTAAAGGTGCGCTGGGTGGCCTCCAGCGATTTGCGCATGTTTACTTCAAGGTCCATGGATCGCATTGCTATGGGTGATGTTTAGAGATTAAGCCGTTGGGGTGATGCGGGTGCCGATTGCTTCTCCAGCAACCGCCCGGGCGATGTTCCCAGCACCAAAAAGATCAAAAACTACGATTGGAATTGAATTGTCTTTACAGAGGGCAATGGCGGTGGAATCCATCACCCCAAGCTCCCCTGCCAAAACATCTTGAAAAGTAAGTGTTTCATAGCGCACTGCATTACTAAATTTCTCAGGATCACGGTCGTATACCCCATCAACCTTGGTGGCCTTGAGCACCACATTTGCGCTGATCTCAGCTGCCCGCAGGGCCGCGGTGGTGTCTGTGGTGAAGAAGGGGTTGCCACATCCGGCGCCAAAGATCACCACACGACCTTTTTCAAGATGACGAATCGCTTTGCGGCGGATGTAAGGCTCAGCCACCTCCTGCATGGCAATGGCGGTTTGCACTCTGGTGGGGATCCCAGCCCTCTCCAAACCGTCTTGAAGGGTGATGGCATTCATCACGGTGGCAAGCATGCCCACGTAATCAGCGGTGGCCCGATCCATGCCGGCGGCGGAACCCTTAAGGCCGCGAAAAATATTGCCGCCGCCCACAACGATGGCTAATTCAGTGCCAGTTGCCACCACTGCCGCCACATCTGTGGCAATGGCACTAACTATGGCGGGATCGATGCCATAGCCCTGCGACCCCATCAGGGCCTCACCACTGAGCTTGAGCAGAACCCTTTTGTAAGCCATTAAGCGCCTCTATCCGGCGAACAGTAGCAAGCGCCGCCAAAAAAACTTGCACGCTTCAAAGCCAACCGCTTGGATAGCGCCAACCGCTTGCTGGCCATGGTTGATAGCTGTCGCAGTGGAATGATGGCTCGCCTCACCCTTTCAGCCTTAGCCAACGCCACCAGATCTGAATCCGGCTGGAGCCAACCGGAGGTTCATAGGGCCCTATTGGTGAGTGGTTTATCCGTGTTGATCTCAGCCACTTGGTTATTGCGGCAGGATCTAAACGGCGAACTGCCTTTTAAAACTCAATCCCCTGTTGTGCCTTAACGCCCTGTTCGCGGAAGGGATGTTTAACCATCGTCATCTCAGTTACCAAATCAGCCCGCTCGATTAAGCCATCAGGGGCTCCCCTCCCCGTGAGTACCACGTGGGTGCCAGGGGGCCTTTTTTCAATACCTTCAAGCACCCAAGCCAAGGGCAAATAACCAAGTTTCAAGGCCACATTCACCTCATCTAAAAGCACAAGCTGCACCTCGGCATCCTGCAAATAAAGCAACGACTGCTGCCAAGCGGCCTCCACTAGTTCCTGATCCCGCTGGCGATCCTGGGTTTCCCAAGTAAAGCCCTCCCCCAGGGCATGCCAACTGATGAGGTCGTTGAAACGCTTCAGGGCAAGGGCTTCACCGGGTTCCCAAGCACCCTTGATGTATTGCACCACCGCAACCCTCTTGCCATGGCCAAGGGTGCGTAGAACCATGCCAAGGGCTGCGGTGGTTTTGCCTTTACCCAAACCGGTGTGCACCAGCACTAAACCCTTTTCCAGGTTCCTTTCACCCACCCTCTGATCCTGCACCTGCTTGCGCCGTTCCATGCGCAAGCGATGGGAATCCAATTCCTGGCTTGGGGGTATGGGGTTTGGGGCGCTCAAGGTTGGGCTGTTTGTGGTTTACATAACAATCGTTGCAGGGCACCAGCGGCCAAAAGTTGCTGCCGCTCCACCTGCCATCCCCTGCTGGTTAACTCAGCCGCCAAATGAAGCTCCAAAAAGGCAATGGCCGTTTCGGTTTCAAATAGGGCACAAAACAAATTTTGTAAGGGGGCAAGGCCTTGGCCCGCGGGATGCAAATCCACCAAAACCAACCAGCCATCAGGCTTGAGCAGGCGTTTTGCCGCATCCAAAACCTTCCATCGCTCCTCGGCTGAAAATTCGTGCAGGGCCAAGCTCAGCTGAACGGCAGCAAAACTGCCAGGTGCAAGGGGTGGATCATCGGCAAGGCCCTCCACCAAATTCAAAGCTGGGTAGCGCTTGGCCGCTAAATCAAGGGCGCGGGGCGAAATATCCAATCCGGTAACTGTGAATCCGGCAGCCAGCAATGGAGCAGCGGCATCACCACTGCCGCAACAGAGGTCAATCACCGCAGCGCCGGCTGGTAACAACTCAATTAGCCATTCAGCTCCCAGCAGCCGCAGCGCTTTTGGACCACCCACCGCCAAGGAGGAAAGCGCCGTAACCGCGTCGTAAAACCAACGGTGGCGATAGGCAAACTGCCTGAGGGGACGCGCCTTCATGGGCTGCGCCTTGCGAGGGCTGCATCCACCGCCATCTGCTGGTCGCGCCGGGTGATCCAGTGGTGATAGGTGCGGGTGTGAATCGCTACGGAGTGACCCATCATGCGGGCCGCCACCGTATCGGGCAAACCCATGTGAATGGTGCGCAGGGCCCAGGCATGGCGGAGGTCGTAGGGGGTGAAAGGCAGGCCATAGCGGCGAAATTGTTCCGCCACCCTTCTACCCACCTGCTGCAGGGTGGTGCGACGCAGGTCGGTGCCCACAGGGGGCAGCTGGGCGCTGCCATCAGCAAGGCTGCGCAAATTGAACTGATCCACCCATTCCGGTTGAAACGGCCACACCTGGTGTTCCCCGGTTTTTGTAGTGGGCAGCACCCTCACTACAGCGGCTGGATCTTCAGCAAAACCCGAGAAATCACAAAAAAAGAGTTCGTGATTGCGCAAGCCATAGGTGGCCATGAGTCCGTAGGCCATGCGCCAGCCCGAATTGGGAATCAACTCGAGGTTTTCAATAATTGATGTGTCACTGGGAAGCTGCCTGAAATGGGCTTGATGCAAGCCATAACCAGCACACCTTTCCTGCCAATCCTCAGGCAGGCTTAAACCCTCCTCACGGGCCAGCAGTGCAAGCACGGTTCCGCATTGTTGACGGGCCCTACTAGCCAGGGCATAGCTCTCCAAAACCTGCTCCAGCAATGCCAGATCAAGCTGCTGCTGGCCCATGGCTTCAAGCCTTCTCAAATAGGGCCGATAGGCGGCGCTCCAGGTGGTGCGGGCACCCGCTGGATTGCGCCTGCGGCGGGGGTCATTAAAAAATCTCTCCTCAAAGGCATGCAGCTGCTTTGCCAATGGATTGGGAGGGTTGATTTGAATTTTTGTTGTTGCTTTGCTGCCCTGGTTTGGCCATTGGAAACAACCCTTATTCACCTCCATTTGCACCTGGTGCAAGCGCTGCAATGCCTGCGCCAGCCCTGCTTCATCAGCGCTTAAGCCCAGGCTCAAGCGCTGCACCCTTAGCCCGGGTTCGCCGTTGCGCAGGGGTAATGGCCCCCGCAAACAAAGCAACTGGCCCCGTTGCTCCAAGCGCAAACGAATGCCAGTACAGCGCAGGGCGCTATTGCATTGGGCCAAAGATGGGGTGAGGGGAACACCCATGGCTGGGGCGGTTAGGCTCAGGGCAGTTTGGATGAATTGGGCATGGGCCGGGTCGGCGTTGTGCTGCTGAACCTGGGTGGCCCAGAGCGCATCCAGGATGTGGGACCTTTTTTATACAACCTGTTTGCTGATCCGGAAATTATTCGGCTGCCCCTGCCAGTGCTGCAAAAGCCCTTGGCTTGGCTGATCAGCAGCCTGCGCAGCAGTAAATCCCAAGAGGCCTATCGATCGATTGGTGGCGGCTCCCCATTGCGCCGCATCACCGATCACCAGGCGAGGGAATTGCAGAGTGTGCTTCGCCAGCGGGGGGTGGAAGCCACCACCTATGTGGCAATGCGCTATTGGCACCCCTTCACCGAATCGGCAGTGGCCGACATGAAGGCGGATGGCATTGATGAAGTGGTTGTGTTGCCCCTCTACCCCCATTTTTCGATCAGCACCAGCGGTTCAAGCTTCCGTGAATTGCAAAGGCTTCAACAAACCGACAGTGGTTTTGCCGCACTGCCCCTACGGGCGATTCGCAGTTGGTACGACCACCCTGGTTATCTACAGGCCATGGCTCAATTAATTAATAAAGAACTCGATGCTTGCATAGATCCAGCCACAGCCCATGTGTTTTTTAGTGCCCATGGAGTACCCAAAAGTTATGTGGAAGAAGCGGGCGATCCCTATCAAAGCGAAATTGAAAGCTGTGCCCAGCTGATTATGAAAACAATTAATCGCGATAATCCCTGGACGCTTGCATACCAAAGCAGGGTGGGGCCCGTTGAATGGTTGCAGCCCTACACGGAAGAGGCCCTGGAGCAGCTTGGAGCTGCGGGGGTAAAGGAGTTGGTGGTGGTACCGATCAGTTTTGTGAGTGAACACATCGAAACCCTGGAAGAAATTGATATCGAATATCGCGAAATTGCCACAGAAGCTGGTGTTAGTAATTTCCGGAGGGTGCCAGCCCTTGATACGGATCCCACCTTTATTGCTTGCTTAGCTGATTTGGTAGAGCAATCAATGGCAGGCCCTGAGGTGAATCTTGAGAAGGCTGCTTCCTTACCAGCCCGCACCAAGCTTTATCCCCAGGAGAAATGGGTGTGGGGCTGGAACAACAGCTCAGAGGTTTGGAATGGCCGGCTGGCAATGCTGGGATTTTCAGCCTTCCTATTTGAATTACTCAGTGGTAGGGGACCGCTGCACAATTTGGGCTTGCTATGAACCGGCCAGCACCCCTTACGCCTAAGTTAAGAAACTAATGAACAGCTATTTGGTGCTGCCGTGACTATCACTACAGCTTCCCAAACCGCAATCGCCTTGGAGCTACCAGGTGAAGTGAGCGGTGCCTACGCTCTGATGGATGCCCTGCACCGCCATGGGGTGGAGCACATTTTCGGCTATCCGGGTGGGGCAATCCTGCCCATCTACGACGAACTGCTCCTAGCCGAACAAAGGGGTTGGTTGAAGCATGTGCTGGTGCGCCACGAGCAGGGCGGCACCCACGCTGCTGATGCCTATGCCAGGGCCACAGGCAAGGTGGGAGTTTGTTTTGGCACCTCGGGCCCGGGGGCCACGAATCTGGTAACGGGCATAGCCACCGCCCAAATGGATTCCGTGCCCATGGTTGTTGTTACGGGGCAGGTGCCAAGACCAGCCATCGGCACCGATGCATTTCAGGAAACAGATATTTTTGGGATCACCCTGCCCATCGTTAAGCATTCCTGGGTGGTGCGCGATCCAGCTCAAATCGGCAAAATCGTTGCAGAGGCATTTCTAATTGCAGCCAGCGGTCGTCCAGGCCCTGTGCTGATCGACGTTCCCAAGGATGTGGGGATCGAGCGTTTCCATTACATACCAGTTGAACCTGGATCAGTGGTGCCCGCTGGTTTTCATCTTCCAAGGCCGCCAAGGCAAGCAAATATTGAAAAGGCGCTGGATTTAATCCGCGAAGCCAGGCGGCCCCTGCTCTACGTGGGAGGCGGTGCCATCAGTTCTGGTGCCCATGCTGAAGTGAAAATCCTGGCCGAACGCTTCCAATTGCCAGTTACCACAACCTTGATGGGCAAGGGCTGCTTTGATGAAAACCATCCCCTCTCGGTGGGAATGCTGGGCATGCATGGCACTGCCTATGCAAATTTTGCTGTTACAGATTGCGATCTTTTAATTGCCACCGGTGCTCGCTTTGATGACCGGGTTACTGGAAGATTAGATAGTTTTGCCCCTAGGGCTCAAGTTATCCATATTGATATCGATGGGGCTGAAGTTGGCAAAAATCGTTCCCCTGATGTTGCCATAGTTGCCGACGTAAAAGATGCCCTTAAGGCACTTTTGGAAACATCAAATCATCATCAAGCCAATAACCGCACCGCTGCTTGGCTGGAGCGAATCAATGATTGGAAGCACAAATATCCCTTGAATATTCCAGAGCCAATTGGGGCAATAGCTCCCCAAGAAGTGATGCTAGCCCTGCGGGAACTAGCAGCTAATGCAACCGTAACAACCGATGTTGGTCAACATCAGATGTGGGCTGCTCAATATTTAAATAATGGCCCAAGGCAATGGATTAGCAGCAGCGGCTTAGGCACCATGGGTTTTGGCTTGCCCGCTGCCCTGGGAGCACAAACAGCACTGGAGGGTGAGCAGGTAATTTGCGTTGCAGGTGATGCCAGTGTTTTGATGAATATTCAAGAGTTAGGTACCCTTGCTCAATATCAATTACCAGTAAAGCTGATAATAATTAATAATGGTTGGCAAGGAATGGTGAGGCAGTGGCAGGAAAGTTTCTATGAGGAGCGATATTCAGCCTCAGACATGAGCCTTGGCATGCCTGATTTCCCCGCCTTAGCAGAAGCTTTTGGTGTGAGGGGAATCTCAATTGTTAGGCGAGAAGATCTACGCAGCGGTTTACAAGCAGCATTTGATCATCCCGGCCCAGTTTTGGTTGATGTGAGGGTGCGTAGAAATGAAAACTGTTACCCAATGGTGCCACCGGGCAAGAGCAATGCTCAAATGGTTGGTTTACCTAGCCACCCTGAACTAGCCCTGAGCGAAAGGCGCAACTGCAGCAATTGCGGCCATTCAAACCCAAGCGAACATATCTTCTGCTCCAGCTGCGGCGATAGGCTCTAAATCAAGCCAATAGGTCTTTACCCTTAGCCAAACATTCCCTCTGCTCAGCGGAAAGGGGTGGATAACGAAGACCCAGTGATTCAAGTGATTTATTGATTGCCCTTGTAATAATCAAGCGTCCAAACCACTTATTGTTCATGGGGATACAGTGCCAAGGGGCAATATCAGTACTAGTTTCTTGCAACATTTTCTCAAATGCCCCCTGGTAATCATTCCAGTAACGCCTTTCTTCTAAATCACTAAAAGAAAACTTCCAATTTTTCTCAGGTGCCTCGAGCCGCTTGAGGAAGCGCTTTTGCTGCTCATCAGCACTTATGTGCAAAAAGAATTTAAGAATAACAATACCATTCCTGGTGAGATGCTTTTCAAAAGCATTGATATCTTCATAGCGCTCCCTCCAAATATGGGGACCAACTAGCGAATCGGGCAGGCATTGATTAGCCACAAGATTATGCACCTTAACAACCAAAACCTCCTCATAATAAGATCTATTAAATATACCAATTTCGCCCCTTTGAGGCAAGCGAAGATTATATCTCCAAAGCCAATTATAACGCAAATCATCACTGGATGGATGTTTAAAGCTATGCACCTTTACCCCTTGGGGATTAACACCACTCATCACATGTTTAATAGTGGAATCCTTCCCAGCTGCATCGATGGCCTGCAGCACAATCAACACACCCCAACGGCCATCGGCATAGAGCAAATCCTGGAGCTTTGCTAGTTTTTGAACCCCCTCTTGCAGGGGACCCATGGCAGCTTCTTTATCCTTTAAATCAGCCTTGAAGTTGGGATTTTGATCCGCTAAACGGAATTTATCACCTGCTGGAACCCTGTAAAAACTGGGCTCATGCCATTCAGCTGCCACAACCAAGGAGCCAATTGGCCAGAATAGCAATGGTTTGGGATTTCAAATGAAGCGTATTTTTGATTATTGTTTGGCACTGCTTCTATTGATATCTGGATTACTGCTTAGTCCAGTGAGAGTATCAGCAGCTGAAGTGCTACAGGTGCGAGAAGCTGATCTGCTTTTGATCGGCGATCAAAACCGCACCTACAGCGTGAGGCTAGCTTGCGCAGAAATAAACCCAGGGCAGGAGCAAAATTCGATTGATTTCTTGCGTAAGCAACTGCCAAGGCGTCAAAAAGTAAACCTGATGCCAATGGGCAGCAAGGATGGGTTATTACTAGCAAGGGTGAGGCCCCTTGGCAGCAGCCAGGATCTCAGTAGTTTATTAGTGGAAAATCAATTGGCAAAATTAAACCAAGGCTGCATCAAAGCAACTAAACCAATGGAGAAGGCATGAGTATTAACCGAACTGCAAAAGGAATCGTTTTAGTTCCATGCCTTTTACTTGGGGGTGCATTCCTTAGTGCAGCTGCTTGGGGTTCAGAAAGCAATCAAACCGTTGCTATTTGGCTTGGCATCGCTCTGCTTGCCGGTGGTTTTTTGGCCCAATTAATCCCAACAGAAAAAGATTAGGGTTTAGCTGCGCCTCCCTGGCCCTGTTCCTGCATCAATTTAAAAAATGCCTGCGTGGGATAAAAAACAAATTCGTCGTTTTTGGATTCAATCATTCTGCCCAAGGCAACGGTGAGATCGGCTGCAAGCATTTCAACTTTCGTGCCTTGGATTTTTGAAGCAGCTGCAGCTGCATCGCTATAGGAAAGAAAGAAAACTGCTTTGGTGCCCTTCGGGGTGTTGATCGTAATAAAGGGTTTGGAGAAAAACACCGGTACCGATAGGCCCTCATTGATGTCTTTTTCACTTACCCCTTGCTTGCGTAGCAATTCAACAGCCTTTGCCATATCCGCATCGGAGCTAATCACAGGAGCAACAAGCTTTTTATCGGTAAGTTTTTTATTTATTTCATTTACCTTGTCGTTGGCTAAATTCATTGGAATCGGTGTTACACGCGCTTTTGCTGCGGGGTTAGCCTTATTAAAAGCATCTAGTTCCTTTTGGGCCTTTGCTTGATCCAAAAACATTGGCAGCAGCAAATTTTTATCACCTTGGGGGATTGGTATGGGTGATCCCTGCTCATTAGTGATTAGAAACACAGGAATAACCGCTAATTTTTTTAGAGCATCAGCCTCTGGAATTGCCCTGAGCGGCAGGGTTGGTGCCAATAGCGGCAAGCATGCAGCGGCCCCCAAGGCAAATGAACGAGCAGCTTTGAAAACGCTCTTCATGAAATTCCCGCTTTTAATTGATAAGCGTAGGCATAAAGCAAGCCCTAGCCTTGCCGAGCTGGACGGTATTCGTCATGACCACCAATAAAAGCTCATCCCCCCTGCAAGTTGCTGGAGTGCTGGCGGCTCTACTAGCTAGCCAAAGCCTTGTTGCTTCATGGCCCCTACCTGGAAATGCCCTGATGCTGCTACCTAGCGAGGGTGCTGTGGCTGGTTTGGGGGATGGCATCCGGCGCGGTTTTAGCCTGGCCCAAGAACAAAGTGAACTTTGCGGCGCACCAAAAACCCAATGGTCGGTGGGCTGGATAAAACCCGGCAGCGATCCCTCTAGCCAACTTGGCAATCGCAGGTTGCCGCCGCTTTTATTGGCGCCACCGGCAACGCCACTGGTGGAAACCGGCCTGCTTGCCCAATTTGAAAAACGACAGGTCTTATTACCGTTGCAAAGGGGTGCTTCCTTGCAGCAACTGGCAAGCCGCCGCGGTTCAGATCAACTCTGGCCCGTAACACCTGCCCGCAGCTTAGAAATTGATGCCTTGGTTAAGGCAATGGTGCAAGCCAACCTGCGCAGTTTTCTTTTAATCAGTGATGGCAGTGCTGATCAACAGTTATTGGCTGATCGTTTTTTGGAAACCATGCGATTACAGGGAGGCGTGCTGCTTGGAACTGATCTGCAGGCCCGCAGGGTTAATGCCAGGGATGCAGAGGAATTAAAACAGTTAGTTTCCGATGCTGAATGGTTTAGTCCAGCGGCACTGGTGGTTATGAGCCCAAGGAATAGTGAATTAATGCTTGCTGTTATGGCTCAGGCATGGCCAGAGCAGATGCGTTTAGTGTGGAATTTCGCCCCTAAAACCACCAGTAAACAGGTGCAGATTGGTGTGGAGGAAGCCAGCCGTGGCCCTGGCTGGGGATCATTTGAAAAGGATTTTAAAAAGCGCTTTGGCTATAAACCTGGAACGGTAGAAGCGGCTGGGTTTGATGCCGGCCAACTGGTTGCCCTAACTGTGTTACCGGCAAAAATAACAACTCTCAATGGCATGGCTGGATTTAACCCAGGGCTAAAGCCAGCCAGCATTTGCGCAAACGTAAAAATCAGGAAAGAAGGTGCCGCAGCAAAACCGCTTGGCGCAATCAGCAATATGGATATGAAAGCAGCAACCCCGCCCACAGCCCAGCTGGATGTGATCCAGCTGGAGGTGAACGGGGTGCAGCTGCGCAAGAGCTTTAATTTAGGCGCTAACTAACAGGCTAAGTGGGCCTGGAAGTTACTCTTCGGTTTCATCCTCACCGCCCACTGGCACCAAGCGGATTTGCTTGCGACCCAGCTTGATATCAAATTCATCACCTGGCTTCAGGTTCAGCATGGCTGTGTAGGCCTTGCCGATCAACAAGTTACCGTTGCCTTGAACAGTGGCGATGTAGCTGAGTTTGCGGCCGCCTTTTCCAACGGAAGCACCACCGATATCTACGCCTTTTGCCTCTAAAAGGGCTTCGTAGAATGCTGTGAAGTTTAGGCGCTCACCACCATCTTTCTTAGTGGATACATAGCCGCAAGCCCGCACGATCTCAGATTTGCCAGCATCGCCAAGTTCGCGAACCTTGGTTAGAAGGTCATTCCCGATGAGCATGTGAAGTTGAAAAAGAATTACTCCCTAAACATACCAATCAAATGGCTGGTTTGAGAACCTTTTCCCAAAAATGATTTTGTTTTGCTGTCCCCTGCTCACGTAGATAAACTGTGGAGCGCTATCAAATGCCGCCATTTGCAGGCATCTAAAACCAGATGGGATCAAGGATGCACGCCAATTGTTGGCCATTGCGACGAATGTTGGCCAGTGACCATGCCGAAGTGCGCCAGGTATATGTGGATGCAGTGCTGAATTTATCGCCGAGGATCTATAGCCAAGCCCAACTTGATGCCTGGTCTGCTGTGGCCCTATTGCCAGGGGTGCTCGATGAAACCCTGCAATCTGGCTATGGCTTAGTTAGTTGCAATGGCGAAACAATTGAAGCCTTTGCGGTGTTACACCCAGTTGATCGCGTTGCTTTGCTTTATTGCAGGGCCCGCTCCCATCGCCAAGGCCGTGGTGGCCAATTGCTTGTTTCCCTTGAGCAGGAAGCATCAAGGCAAGGGGTTAAGAAATTACGCAGCGAGGCCAGCTACATCAGCCATCCCCTCTTTGAGCGGATGGGTTGGCTAACAGTTGAGAAAGAACAACTCTTGATTGGCGGAGTTAGCTTTGAACGGTTTCGAATAGCCAAAAGTTTGGCTTAAACCTATGCAGCGACGCCAGTTACTACTAAGTGCCTTAAAGGGTTCTGCCACTTTGCTGGGCCTGATGCTGCTGCCAAAACAAGCACAGGCCATGGGGGGAGTTCTGCCGGCTTTAGATCAAACAGCACCTAATTTCAACTTGGCTGGCATCGATAAATCTGGTGCGGTGCAGCGCAAACTTGCTGATCTACAGGGCAAGTGGTTGGTTTTGTATTTTTACCCTAAGGATTTCACCAGTGGCTGCACCCTAGAAGCGAGGGGATTCCAAAGGGATCTTCCAAAATTCCGCAATAAAGGGGCAGACATAATTGGCATTAGCGCCGACGACCCAAACCAGCACGCCTCCTTTTGCGGTAGTGAGGGTCTTACATACACCCTGCTATCTGATCCCGATGGCAAGGTTAGTAAATCCTATGGATCATGGATCGCCCCATTTTCGCAAAGACATACGTTTTTAATTGATCCAGATGGAATTTTGCGCGCCCGCTGGACTGCGGTGCAGCCTTCAATTCATAGCCAAGAAGTGCTTCAAGAATTGGAAAAGCAACAGGCCTAGGTATTTGTTCTTGCAATCGCTGCCGCCGCTAACACCCCACCGAGGAAACCGCTGAAGTGCCCAATCCAACTCACGCCAGGTGCTGAAAATATCGGAATCAAATTCGGTAGAACACCTCCGTAGCTAACGAGAGCTAATCCGGAAAGGGCAATAGATAGGGGTTTTTTCTCCAACCAGCCAATTACTAATAAGTAGCCCAGCAGCCCATAAACAACACCAGATAGGCCATGGCTGCCATTGGGCCAAAACAACCACACGGGAATAGCGCAGCAGTAAACCCCAAGCCAAACGGCTAGGTAATCCCTGCGGCCTCTTAAAAGTACCAACCACGACAATGGTAAAAAAGTTAAGGAGTTGGCTAATAAATGGGCAAAACCAGCATGGCTAAAAGGAGCTGTTAGAACACCAAGAAACGAACCACCCGGAACCATCGGTAGATTCCATTGACCGCGAAAGAAGATTTGATCTAAAAACTCCTGTAGCCAGGCGACCAGCAAGATCAACAGGGGCAAAAGCAAATTAAGCCGCGAAAACCATGCAGCCATTAGGAATTACGCAGATACTCCAGTTCGCCACGGCTATGCAGTTCAGCTAGGGAGTTGTAGCCACCAATGGCCACCCCATCAATAAATATTTGTGGAACACTTCCATCACCCGTGGGACTGATCTCCTGAAAGGGAATCCCCAGGGTGCGCAGCATGCGTAAGGCCCGCCGCGAAAAAGGGCATTCGGGTAAACCAGCCACCTGCACCCTTGCCTGGGAGGGGGTTTCCCCACTAAGCAGGCCCAATAGAAGATCAGCGCCGCGCAGCACCGTGGTGCCCGGCTCCAGGTGTCCGCCCCAAACGGCACATTCAGGATCGGAAAAACTGAGGTGCAAATGCACGCCCTTAGGGGCGATGGTGCCCTGCAGGGTGATAATTTCGAGCTCACCACTTAAAACCATCGGCGTTTTTTGGCCGGGACAGGCAAAAGCCGCTTGGGCAAGATTGCCCACAACACTCAAAACAAAACCAGTTGCATTGCGTTCTTGGGCAAACTGTTCAAGGCTGCTGCGCACATCACTACCGGCATCTAGGTGAAGTGGCACGGCCTGCATAACAGTTCGGAGGAGCAAATGAAAACAAGCCTAAGCCGGCCCCTAGCCAATTTGAACTTGGCTGTGGTTGGCCATGTGGAATGGATGGGCTTTATGGCGGTTGAAAAGTTGCCCAAAGCTGGAAGCATTAGCCACGCCACTGCCTACCGGGAGGAACCGGCAGGCGGTGGGGCGCTGGCGGCGGTGCAACTTGCTCGGCTAACCGGAAGAAAAGTTAGTTTCTTCACTGCCTTAGGCCGTGATGCCGTAGGCGAACAAGCAGCTGCTCGGTTAACGGAACTTGGGCTTGATTTAAAAATTGCCTGGCGTGATGGAGCAACTCGCCGGGGAATCAGTTTTGTTGATGCAGCAGCGGAGCGAACTATCACGGTTATTGGTGAGCGACTCGCTCCAGAGGCAGAGGATCCACTGCCATGGGAAGCACTAGCCGAAACAGATGGTGTATTTGTAACGGCCACAAATGCAGCTGGTTTACAACTTTGCCGCCGCAGCGCCCTGCTCACAGCAACACCAAGATTGCGGTTGCCACTACTGGAAGCAAGTGGCATTAGCTGTGATGCCCTGATCGGCAGCGCCCTAGACCCAGATGAAGAAGTTCCCAGGGGAGCCCTTAGTAAAAAACCGCTATTGCGTATTGCCACCGAAGGAGCCGCCGGGGGCTGGTGTGAACCCGGCGGACGCTATCAAGCAATGCCACTAAGCGGCAAACTGGTTGATAGCTACGGCTGCGGCGATAGTTTTGCGGCGGGGGTAACTGCTGGGCTAGCGGCTGGTTACAAAGTTATGGAAGCAATTCAACTTGGGGCACGTTGTGGCGCTGAATGCGCTTCGGTTTTTGGACCATATGAAAAATAAATATATGCGTATTTTATTTATCTGCGTCCATTAACAATTACCGAACTACCCGAAACGCCAGCGGCACCAGGCAAAGCTGGCACTACAGAGGTTTGACCATCCCATTTATCAAGGAAGAGTTTATAAAGAACTTGATCATCAAGGCTCGAATTAAGTGTTTGATAGCGCTTTGCTTCCTGCTCAGCAATCAATACCTCAGTTTGGGCCCGGAGCAATTGCTGTTCAGCAATTTGTTTTTGTTCAATAGCCGCTCTATATTCCTCAGCTATCTGTAAACCAGTAAGGTCTAAACCCTGAACAGTAACATAATCGAACTTACGTAATTCTTCAGCAACTTTTTCTTGAACCAATTCAGAAATTGAATTCCATTCGGTGGCGATTGTAACCAGCTCATACTGGGAAAAAACAGATTTCAAAGCTTTCAACAAAGATGGTTGAATAACTCTCGGATAAATCTGCTGATCATCAGTGGCAATCGTTTCATAAATCCTACCAGCTTCGGCTGGTTTCATTGCGTATTTAACAGTGGCAGTGGCCTGAATAACCTGCAAGTCTTTTGTGAGTGTTGAGAATTGCTCAGGTTTCACCTGGGTTCTCACATCAAATAAGGATGTGTTTTGAACCAAAGGTGCCTTAATATTTGCACCGGGATTACGGGGCACACCAGTTACCTTGCCAAGGGTAGTTACAACCGCCACATTGCCGGCCGGCACTATAAAAACGGTTTGACTCAATAAAATCGCTAAACCAACAACTACGGCTAGTACCAAGCTAAGAATTGTTCCTGGTCCATCTGAGCCGTTGGCAGATCTAAGCGGCGATTGCATTGGCAAGGATCGTGGGAGAATTTATCCTAGGCAGCTAATTCAGCAGCGGTTAAATCAAATCGATCTAGATTCATTACTTTTGTCCAGGCTGAACAGAAATCAGCCACAAATTTCTGTTGGCCATCGGCCTGAGCGTAAACCTCAGCGATGGCCCTGAGCTGGGAATTGGAGCCAAATAACAGGTCTATGCGGCTGGCAGTCCAGCGCAGGGAGCCACTGTTGCGGTCCCTGCCCTCGTAAGTATTTTCAAGCTCCTTGCTGGGCGCCCAAACGGTTTGCATATCAAGCAAATTAACAAAGAAATCATTGCTGAGGGTGCCAGGCTTAGTTGTAAATACTCCATGATTAGAAGAATTACAATTAACACCTAAAACCCTCAAACCACCAAGCAGAACAGTCATTTCTGGTGCCGACAAGCCCAATAATTGAGAACGATCAATAAACATATGTTCTGCTAAATCGCCAATTCCAGGCTGCTCATAATTACGAAAACCATCAGCTTTAGGTTCCAGTGCTGCAAAGGAAGCGATATCGGTTTCAGCCTGGGATGCATCATTACGACCAGGGCTAAAGGGCAGATTTAACTCGTAGCCAGCAGCCTCAGCTGCAATTTCAATACCAACACCACCAGCTAAAACAATCAAATCAGCCATTGAAAGCCAGCAGTCAAATTTATCACTGGAATTGAAAGTTGCTTGGATCTCACTAAGAACAGACAGAACGGTTTTCAGCTGGTTTGGTTCATTCACTGCCCAATCGCATTGGGGCTCAAGCCGCAAGCGGGCACCATTTGCACCACCGCGCTTATCTGAACCCCGAAAAGTAGAAGCAGATGCCCATGCAGTAGCTACCAATTGGCTTGCGCTCAAACCGGATTGTTTTAGTGTTGCTTTCAATTCAACTATTGCAGTTGAATTAATTGCAGGTTTTGTTAAGGCTGGGATGGGATCCTGCCAAATCAACACTTCAGCTGGCACATCCGGTCCGAGGTATAAACAGCGGGGTCCTAGATCACGATGGGTGAGTTTGAACCATGCCCTTGAAAAAGCATCAGCAAATGCATCGGGGTTTTGATGGTAGTGGCGTGCAATCGGTTCATAGAATGGTGAAAACCGCAAAGAAAGATCCGCGGTTGTCATTATTGGTGCATGTTTTACACCGGGGATGTGGGCATCGGGAATTAGGTGCTCTTCCTTTACATTTTGGGCTTGCCATTGCCAAGCACCAGCAGGGCTTTTAACCAGCTCCCATTCATAACCAAACAACATATCGAAATAACCCATATCCCAACGGGTTGGATTTGGCTTCCAGGCTCCCTCAATGCCACTGGTGTTGGTATCAGCGCCATGGCCACTGCCATGGAGATTGCGCCAACCCAAGCCCATTTCTTCAAGGGGGGCACCTTCTGGAGGTGGACCCACCAATTCCTTATTGCCCGCTCCATGACATTTACCAAAGGTATGCCCCCCTGCCACCAGGGCAACGGTTTCAGCGTCATTCATGGCCATGCGCGCAAAGGTTTCGCGCACATCAATGCCTGATGCCCCTGGATTTGGGTTGCCATTTGGGCCCTCCGGATTCACATAAATAAGCCCCATCTGCACTGCAGCAAGGGGAGCCTCCAATTCACGATTACCGCTATAGCGCTCATCTCCAAGCCAACTTGCTTCCTTACCCCAGTTGATATCTTCCTCTGGCTGCCAAATATCAACACGGCCGGCAGCAAAACCAAAGGTTTTGAAACCCATGGATTCCAATGCAACATTGCCAGCGAGAATAATTAAATCTGCCCAGGAAATTTGGTTGCCATATTTCTGTTTAATGGGCCAAAGCAAACGGCGAGCTTTATCTAAGTTGTCGTTATCAGGCCAACTATTAAGTGGCGCAAATCTTTGATTACCAGTGCTGGCACCGCCACGGCCATCGCCAACCCGATAGGTGCCGGCACTATGCCAGGCCATCCTGATAAATAAACCACCGTAATGACCCCAATCCGCAGGCCACCAATCCTGGGAATCGGTCATCAAATGAGCTAAATCCTTCTTGAGTTCAGCAAAATCAAGGTTATTGAAAGCTTCTGGATAATTAAAATCTGATCCGAGGGGATTTGCCTTTGAGTTGTGTTGGTGAAGAATGCTCAATTTCACCAACTGGGGCCACCAGTCGCTGGGGGATTGACCAGCTCCAGCTCGGGTTTCATGGCTTACGCCACTGAAGGGGCACTTGCCAGAATTAATGCCACTCGTTGAAGCAGAACCCGTCATGGAAAGCAAAACGTATGCTTAAAACTAACAAAAACAAAAAAACAGCTGTAGAAATCACACAATTTCTACAGCTGTGAGATGAAGTTGGAGCTTAAAAAAATTAATTCTTATATGTAAGTTAGTCGTTTATTTTTACATAGACCAAACCTGAATTATCTTTTGATAGATCGAAATCATCTGATACGGCTTGGCTCGCCTTAGCGGGTAACAGCCTGATCAATAAAGCATCAAGAGAAAATAATCCAGGTCCAGTTAGTAGTAAGGCGATGCTACCGCCTAAATAAAGTGCAACCAGCTCAAGTACGTAAATATTAAAACCACCGGTTAAGATATGTTGATAGGCTGCAACTGCCATGGTTCCAGTGATAGCAAGCGCACCAAGCGGCGCGAAAACTCCAAATATCAACAGCCAACTGCCAATTAACTCAGATAACCCGGCCGCATAGGCAAAGAAAAGCGGAAAGGGAAGATGCAAGGATGCAACATATGTGTCTGCAAATTGCTGTGGATCAGCTAGCTTTTCTTGGCCGTGGTGAATCATCATCACACCAACTGCAATACGCAGTAAAAGCAAACCTGTTGAAGCGATGTAGTTCTGCTTCAATAGGTAAGACTTAAGAACGGGCTGGAGGTTGGTTGAGATAGAAGTAAACCCAAAACTAGGAAGCTTCTTTACCGTTAGAAACCAAAGGGCAGCGCAGGAAGCTAAAAAACCTCCGGCCGACTCGAGCAAGATCGGATTGGTCATGGAAGGAAAAATAGGTTTGAAAAAGTCTGGCGCGCTAGATTGCGAAATGTGAAGCGATCTCAATCGCTGGGCATGTCTGGTTGGGCGAGCGCTCCAACAATCCAGGCTCCAATAAGAAGCACTGCAATGGCAGCGGCGGGGGAAACGTCCATGGCTGAGTGTTGACTTTTGTAAACAAACTGTAACGTTTCAATAAGCTGGTTGGTGGCTAGGCAGCGATTGCCTTGTGGTGACGCCTGCGACCGAGTGGTTCGATCCAATCGTTTAAAACAAGTTTGTGCCTGAGGAGTTGAGAAGGAATTCGGCAACCAAGATTGATGGCGCCGGAATCGAGAAGCCTGCCAAGTTTTAGGGCCGTTGCCTCTTCATCGCGGTTAAAGCGGTTTTGCTGAGCCGCCAACCAATCGATTTCTTGTTCTGTGATAACACCGGTGCTCAGGGATTCGAGAAAAACCTCACCAAGGGTCATGGCTGATAACTTAACGAACCGTTACATTATGGCTTGAGATCGCTTAGGGCGTTGGAAAACCACATACCAGCCTGGAGGCAGGTTTTACGTGCTGCCCAGGCTAAGGAAAAAAATTCAATGTCTAAAAACTGGGTTCAATTGGCCACAACAGCAACCGATGGCAGCCCCAGGGTGCGAACCGTTGTTTTTAGGGGTTGGCACGGGGCAAGTGAACTAGACCTGGTAACCGATAGAAGGAGTGAAAAATCACTCGAAATTCAAGAGAACCCAAGGATTGAAATTTGTTGGCTGCTGCCAAAGGCAAAAAGCCAATTTAGATTTCGGGGAATCAATACATTTCTAACTGCAGAGAGAGAAAAGAAAGCCGTTCAGCAGCACTGGCAAAAGCTCTCAGCAAAAGCAAAAGCATCATGGTTTTGGCCAGCGCCGGGATTGTCCTTAAATTCAAAAAGCAATTTTCCGCTCCAGGTGCCTGAAGAAACCCCTCCTCCAGATAATTTTGAGCTTATCCGTGTTAACTGTGAGATGGTTGAACTGCTGGAATTAACTGCTACCCCCCACAGAAGATTCTGTTGGAAAGCAGAAAATGGTTGGCTTAAGGAAGCTATAAATCCTTAAATTGAGGGGATAAGTGCATGGATCTCAGTTAAACGTTTGGCATTAACACCTAAATCAGAATCACCAAGTCTAG